>CAUJKG010000105.1 GCA_963205465.1 Pseudomonadota bacterium
GCCTTCGGTGCTGGCGCAGGCGCCCGTGGCGGTCAGGGCGGCGGTTTCGGTGCGCGTCCGCCGCGTAGCTAAGTTCCCCGAATAAGAATTCGAAAACGGGCGGTCCCAAGGGGCCGCCCTTTTTATTTTGCACTCAGAAATTCCACCACTGCCTTCAGCCCGCCATGGCGGTCGAGATCGTAATGCTCGCCGTTTGCGAAGCGCGCGAACTGCTTCTCGCCTGCAATCATGCCGAACAGCCGCTTGCCGAACGCAATCGGCACCACGCTGTCCTTCTCCCCATGCAGGATCAGTACCGGCGCTTTCACATTCCCGATGCGGAGGTCGGAACGGAACTGGTCCTTCATCAGGAGTCGCACCGGCAGGAACGGATAGACGGAGGCACCGACTTCAGCCGCCGACGTGAACGGCGCTTCCAGCACGATCTTGGCAACCGGCGCTTCCGCCGCGAGCGCGACGGCGACGCCGGTGCCGAGCGATTCGCCCCACAGCGCGATCCGCGCAGGCGTGTAGCGCTTCGCCGCGAATTCATAGGCCGCGATTCCATCTGCGATGAGCCCCTGCTCGCTCGGCGAGCCCGAGGAGCCGCCATAGCCGCGATAAGACACGCCGATGACGCCGAACCCTTCGAGCGCAAGCCGGGCGAAGCGCTGCGCGCGCAAATTCAGCGCTCCGCCATTGCCGTGGAAATAGACGACCACGGGCTTCTTCTCGTCGCGCGGCGCGATGTGCCAGATGATGATGGTCTCGCCGTCGGCGGTCGCGAGCATCTCTTCCTTGGCTTCCGGAAGACCGGCATCCGCAGGCGCGGTTCGCACGCGGTCGGGAAAATACATCAGCCCGCGCTGCGCGACATACATGAAGGCGCAGAGCGCGGCGTAACCTAAGAGAACGACGCTGACGAAGGTCTTCATGCTTCGAGCATAACGTAAAAAAATGGCCGGGCGTTGCGGCCCGGCCATCTCTTCCTAACTTGTGATCGCTCACATCGCCTTGACGATGTTCTCCACCATCTTCTTGGCGTCGGCGAACAGCATCATGGTGTTGTCGCGGAAGAAGAGTTCGTTCTCGACGCCGGCATAACCCGAGCCCATGCCGCGCTTGATGAAGAGCACGGTCTTGGCCTTTTCGACGTCGAGCACCGGCATGCCGAAGATCGGCGATTTCGGATCGGTCTTGGCCGAGGGATTGGTCACGTCGTTCGCGCCGATGACGAAGGCGACATCGGCCTGCGCGAATTCTGAGTTGATGTCTTCGAGCTCGAACACTTCGTCATAGGGAACATTGGCTTCGGCCAAGAGCACGTTCATGTGGCCAGGCATGCGGCCCGCGACCGGATGGATCGCGTATTTCACCTGCACGCCTTCTTCTTTGAGCTTGTCCACCATTTCGCGCAGCGCATGCTGCGCCTGCGCGACCGCCATGCCGTAGCCCGGCACGATGATGACCTTCTCGGCGTTCTTCATGATGAAGGCGGCGTCGTCTGCCGAGCCCTGCTTCACAGGACGCGTCTCCACAGCCCCGCCCACCGCGGCGGTCTCGCCGCCGAAGCCGCCGAGGAGGACGGAGATGAAGCTCCGGTTCATGCCCTTGCACATGATGTAGGACAGGATCGCGCCGGACGAGCCGACCAGCGCGCCGGTGATGATCAGCGCCGCATTGCCGAGCGTGAAGCCGATGCCGGCTGCCGCCCAGCCCGAATAGGAGTTGAGCATCGAGACCACGACCGGCATATCCGCGCCGCCGATCGGGATGATGATGAGCACGCCGAGCGCGAACGCGAGGAACACGATCAGCCAGAAATCGACATGGCTCTCGGATACGACCAGGCCGTACATGAAGAACAGCACGGCGGCCGCCAGCGCGATATTGATGATGTGGCGGCCCGGCAGGATGATCGGCGCGCCCGACATGTTGCCGTTGAGTTTCGCAAACGCGATGACCGAGCCCGTGAAGGTGATGGCGCCGATCGCAGCACCCAGCGCCATTTCCACGAGCGAGGCTTTGGCGATCGTGCCGACCGCGCCGATGCCGAACGCGGCAGGCGCATAGAGCGCGCCGGCTGCGACCAGCACGGCCGCAAGACCGACGAGAGAGTGAAACGCCGCAACGAGTTGTGGCATGTCGGTCATGGCGATCTTGCGCGCCATCACCGCGCCGATGCCACCGCCGATGGCAAGGCCGCCGATCACCAGCGCCCAGCCCACGGCATCCGCAGGCGGCGACCACGCGAGCGTGGTGCCGATCGCGACCGCCATGCCGATCATGCCGAAGCGATTGCCCTGCCGCGACGTGGTCGGATGCGAGAGACCCCGCAAGGCAAGGATGAAGAGAACGCCCGCGACGAGGTAAAGAAGGGCGACGATATCTGCGCTCATGATCCGCTCACTTCTTCTTCTGGTACATCGCAAGCATGCGCTGCGTGACGAGGAAGCCGCCGAAGATGTTCACGGCGGCCATGATGAGCGCAAAGAAGCCGAGGATGCGCGCCCACCAGGAGGCGGAAGCGTCGCCCGCGAGCGGCACGCCGACCGCGAGCAGTGCGCCGACCACGATCACCGACGAGATCGCGTTCGTGACCGACATCAAGGGCGTATGCAGCGCCGGCGTCACCGACCACACCACGTAATAGCCGACGAAGCAGGCCAGCACGAAGATCGAGACCTGAAAGATAAAGGGGCTCGCAGCATTCGCGGCACTCGCGGTCGCGATTGCGCCGACGGGAAGCAATTCTTCGGCTCCCGCCGAAAGAGCAAGCGATACGAAATCGATCATCGCCTTATCCCTTCTTGAAGTTCGGGTGGACGACCGCGCCGTCTTTGGTCAGCAGCGTCGCCTTGATCAGTTCGTCGTCGTAATTCGGCGCGAACTTCTTTTCCTTGTCGAACATGGTCTCGACGAAGGCGAACAGGTTTTTCGCGTAGAGCGCCGACGCCGTGGCCGCAAGGCGGCCCGGCACGTTCAGATGGCCGACGATCTTCACGCCGTTGACCTCGGCGACCTTGCCAGGCACCGCACCTTCGACGTTGCCCCCGCGTTCGACCGCGAGATCGACGATCACCGAACCCGGCTTCATCGAGGCGACCATTTCCTTGGTCACGAGCTTCGGCGCGGGGCGGCCCGGGATCAGCGCGGTCGTAATTACGATGTCCTGCTTTTTGATGTGGTCGGCAGTGAGCGCGGCCTGCTTCGCCTGATACTCTTTCGACATTTCCTTGGCGTAGCCGCCTGCGGTCTGCGCGTTCTTGAACTCTTCGTCCTCGACCGCCAGGAACTTCGCGCCCAGGCTCTCGACCTGCTCTTTGGTGGCGGGACGCACGTCGGTTGCCGTCACCACCGCGCCCATGCGGCGCGCGGTTGCGATCGCCTGCAGGCCGGCGACGCCGACGCCCATGATGAAGATGCGCGCCGCCGGAACCGTGCCGGCTGCCGTCATCATCATCGGCAGCGCCCGGCCGTATTCGGCGGAGCCGTCGATCACCGCGCGATAGCCCGCGAGGTTGGCCTGGGAGGAAAGCACGTCCATCACCTGCGCGCGGGTGATGCGCGGCATGAATTCCATGGCAAAGGCATTGACCTTGGCCGCCGCCATGTCGGCGAGTGCCGCGTCATTGCCGTAAGGGTCCATGATGGAAATGACGAGTGCGCCGGGTTTGTAGCTGGAAAGCTCCGCCTTCGCCGGGCGGCGCACTTTCAGGACGATGTCGGCGTCCCTCGTGACGTCGCTGCCAATTTCAGCGCCCGCCGCAACATAGTCGGCGTCGAGAATGCCGGACTTCACGCCGGCACCCTTTTCGACGGCGACCTTGGCGCCGAGACCTGCGTAACGCTTGACGGTTTCGGGGGTCGCCGCGACGCGCGGCTCGCCCTGTTCGGTTTCAGCCGGGATCGCAATTTTCATATCGATTTGCCGGACTTTTAAGTGAGGAACCAGTACATCAGGAACATAATCACCGCACTGGTGATGACGCCCCATTTTACGATCTGGACGAACAGATTGTAGGTCCACTCGTGCTCGGCGTAATCGTTGCCGTTGGCGGTGCCGTATTCGGTCTTGCCGTGGCTGGCCATGATTTCGGTCCCCAATTCCCGGAACAATGTTCGGGTCTGGATTAGCCGAAAGCCGCAGACCCGGCAATTGGCCCGTTACGCCGCAGCGGGCAGTCCCGCCAGCGAAAGTGCTGCCGCCTGACGGGCGGCCACCTTATCCACCGAGAAATCGCGGATCGCATCCTCGAACAGGCGGTGAAAGTTCATTTCCGCCTTCAGATGCAGGAATACCCCGCCGAGGCCGATGGCGGCGCGGTCCATGAATACGAATTCTCGTGGCACGGTCACCGGCCCGAATTCCCGCAGTGCCTGTTTCACGCGGCCCGCTTCGCGGCGGCCATATTGGGCCGGCGCAACACCGTCCGCGATCGTGCGCACGCGGTCATCCATCAAGGGGCCGTAGATGAAGCGGGCCCAGATATTCAGTGCATCGATCATGGGCTTTGAGAGATTCTTGAAGCCCCAGACCTCATAGGCCGCGATCACGCGCGCCTGATCGTTGTCGAGAAGCCCGCGATAGAGATCGACCACACCGCCGACGAAGCGCGGCGGAAAGATGCGGATGCAACCATAATCGAGGAGATTGATCCCCGCGGGCTCGGCGTCCTCTTCGAACACGGTGTAGTTGCCGAGATGCGGATCACCATGGATCACGCCGTGATGCGCGAACGGAAGCCACCAGGCATGGAACATGGCGCGCGCTATTCGGTTTCGTGTCTCAAAATCGCGCTCTTTGTATTCGAGGAGCTTTCTGCCCTCCAGCCATTCGAGCGTAAGCAGCCGGCCGGTCGAGAGTTCGCCGCGCACCTGCGGCACGCGAACGTCCTGAACGCCGGCCAGCATCTCCCGATAGAGCGCGGCATGCTTCGCCTCGCGGCGGTAGTCGAGTTCTTCGCGAAGCCGCGCGCCGATCTCGGCTTGAATCTCGCGGGTGTCGAGCTCCGGCGACATGCGGCGGAAGATCGACATGATCATCCCGAGCTGTTGCAGGTCGGCTTCCACCGCCGACTGCATATCGGGATATTGCAATTTCACCGCCGCACTCATGCCATCGAGCGTCACGGCGCGATGCACCTGCCCGAGCGACGCCGCGGCGGCAGGTATCTTCGAAAACGACGCGAACTTCTTTTCCCACTCAGCTCCGAGTTCGGCGGCCATGCGCCGCTTCACGAAGGGCCAGCCCATCGGCGGAGCTTCGGATTGCAGCTTGGAGAGTTCGGACGCGTATTCCGGCGGCAGCGCATCGGGGATGGTGGAAAGCAGCTGCGCCACTTTCATCAACGGGCCTTTCAGCCCGCCGAGTGCGGCGGCAAGCGAGGCTGCGTTATTGGCGCGGTCGCCTCGCACGCCGAGAAAACGCTGGCTTGCGATCTTCGCCGCAACACCGCCGACATTGGCACCGACCCGCGCGTAGCGGCTCGCCCGCGCAGAGAAGCGGTTGCGCTCCAGATCTTTCGGATCGGCGTCTTTGGGCTCGTCAGCCAAGGGCTCTGCCTCTTTTATGTTGCGCGTCGCAGGCTTGCATCGCTTCCCGAACGTCCGAAGGTGAAGCTGGTTCGCCGCCCGCGCGGCGAATGATTGCCGCAGCTTCTTCCACCAGCGCGTGGTTCTTTTGTGTCGCGCCCCAGGGCATGTCTTCAAGCCCGACGCGCACATGCCCCTCCCGCTCGACAGCAGCAGCAATGAGCGGACGAATGTCCACGCCAAGTCCTGCGATCATCCACGGATAGCCGCCCGCGACTTCGCGAAGCAACCCGAGATGCGCATCGAGATGATTCGGCTTCGGCGGGAAGCCAAAGGTGAATTCTTCGGCGAACATGAAGCGATAGATCGGCGACGGCACCTGCATCATCGCTTTGGCCGAGGCCGCTCCCATGCGCGTGAAGCCCGGCTCGTAGATCGCGTAGCTCGGATTGACCTGATAATCGGCGCAGATGCGCATGCCTTCGAGAAAATGATCGTCGGGATTCTGATAGACGAAACCGGGCACGAGTTTCGCAACGTCAGAGAAGCGCGCGAAATTGCACGAGCCCGGATCCACCACGCCCCATTCGACAAGCCCGCGCTTCGCGAGTTCTTCGAGATGCTCGTAGCGCTCTTTGGCGCTCTTCATGGTGCCGTTGGCGTAGCTCGAACCCGCAATCGGAATCGTCGGATAGATGATCGCGTCGCATTGCGTGCGAATGCCTTCGATCGCTCTCGCATAAAGCTGCCAGTCGTCTTTCTGCTCGCCGGTCGCTTCGTCATAGACGTGCAGGTGGATGATCGCGGCCCCTGCCTTGGCGCAGGCGACGCCGTCGGCGACGATCTCTTTGGTCGAAACCGGAATGCCGGGCTGGCGCGCCTTGCCCCAGGGCCCGTTGATGGCGGCTTCGATCCATACCTGCGGCGACATGCTCTGGCCTCCCTGCATAAGCGAAGACTATCGCATGGTAATTTCGGTGACGGCCATCCTGTCAGCGAAAGGTCAGCCCCGGATCGTTTCTCAATGCGCAGGCGGATTTGAAATCCGGATTGCCGGTGAGATTCGGCAGCCGCCGCGAGCGGATGCTGTAACGCCCGGTGACGAACACGAGCGCGACTTCCCCTTTGGGTACGCTGCCGACATAGAGCCAGGAGCGGATGCGCTGGATGGTGCCGACCCGCACGCGGCTCTTTCTGCCGAACTGCAGGAGAATATCCTGCGGACTGGTGCCGGGCCCCGCGAGGCATAGCGCAAGCCAGTTGCCGCCGGCGGTCGCAATAACGTTGACCAACGAGCGGTTCTCGGCTTGCGCCGCGGCGAACTGTTCGGTGAACAGCACGCCGTCGGGATGATCGCGATCATCCATGAACCAGAGCACATGGTCGGCGGCAAAAAGCACCGCGAGCACAAAAATGACGCCCACGGAAATCGGAAGATATTGCTTCAAGCAGCCCGATCCAGTTTCTCGATTTCGTCGATCATGCTCGAAATGAGCTTCAGGCCCGTCTGCCAGAACGCTGGATCGCGCGCGTCGAGACCAAAGGGCTTCAAGAGTTCCGAGTGATGCTTGGTGCCCCCGGCTGCCAACATCGCGAGATAGCGGTCGGCGAAGCCGGCATCCGACTTCTCGTAGACCGCATAGAGCGAATTCACGAGGCAATCGCCGAAGGCATAAGCATAGACATAGAACGGCGCATGCACGAAGTGGCCGATATAGGCCCAATACGTTTCATAGCCTTCGCCGAGATGGATCGCAGGTCCGAGACTTTCGCCCTGCACGCTCATCCATAGCTCTGAGATTTTTTCCGGCGTGAGTTCGCCGTTCTTGCGCTCGGTATGAAGCTTGCGCTCGAAGGAATAGAACGCGATCTGCCGGATCACCGTATTGATCATGTCCTCGACCTTCTGGACGAGCATGGCCTTCTTCTGTGCGGGATCGGCCTTGGCCAGCAGCGCGCGGAAGGTCAGCATCTCGCCGAAGACGGATGCGGTTTCGGCCAAGGTCAGCGGCGTCGGCGCCATCAGCGCGCCATTGGGCGCCGCCAGCACCTGATGCACGCCGTGACCGAGTTCGTGCGCGAGCGTCATCACGTCCCGCGGCTTGCCCATGTAGTTCAAGAGCACATAAGGATGCGCCGACGGCACGGTCGGATGCGCAAACGCCCCCGACGCCTTGCCCGGGCGCACCGGCGCGTCGATCCAGTTCTTGTCGAAGAAATCCTGCGCGATGCCGGCCATGCGCGGCGAGAAGGCGGCATAGGCGGAAAGCACCGTGTCTTTGGCTTCCGGCCAGGCGATGGTGCGCTGCTCGACTTTCGGCAGCGGCGCGTTGCGGTCCCAGTGTTCGAGTTTGTCTTTGCCGAACCACTTCGCCTTCAACTTGTAATAGCGATGCGACACCGAAGGGAACGAGGCGCGCACCGCCTCCACCAGCGCATCGACCACTTCGCGCTCGACGCGGTTGGAAAGGTGGCGGGCGTCGGCGATGTCCTGAAACCCGCGCCAGCGGTCGGAAATTTCCTTGTCCTTCGCGAGCACGTTGGTGATCAGCGTGAAGGTCGAAAGATTCTGCCGGAATACATTGGCGAGCGCACCGGCCGCTTTCGCGCGCTTGATCTCGTCGGCATCCTGCAACATCGTCAGCGTCGGCTCGAGCGTAAGCCGCTCGCCATCGATCTCGAAGCGCAGACCGGCAACGGTTTCGTCGAACAGGCGATTCCACGCGCCGCGTCCGGTCATGGACTTTTCGTGAAACAGAAGCTCGATCTGGTCGTCGAGCTGATAGGGCTTCTCGCGCCGGGTATCTTCGACCCACGGCCGGTAGTGCCCGAAGATCGGGTCTTCGAGCGCGCGCTCGATCAACACGTCGTCGATACGGTTGAGCTCCAGCGTGAAGAACAGCAGATGCGACGAGATCGAGGTGATGCGCTCGAACACATCGCCATAGAACTTGCCGCGCTTCGGATCGCTCGTGTTGCCGGCGCGCGTGAGACCCGCAAAGGATGCAAGCCGCCCGAGCAGATCCTCGATCGCCTCGTAACGGCGCACGGCGGCGCCGAGGGTCGCACCTGCCGAAGGCGACTTCGCGATCTCGCCGAGCTTGCCCTTGAATTCCTTCTCGAAGGCGACCGCATCGGCGTCCGCCTTGGCCAGATCCGCCTGCACTTTCGGATCGTCGATGGAGGCATAGAGGTCCGAGAGATTCCACTCCGGCAACGCACCCAAGGGACCGGTTGCGGGGGCGGAAGAAGAGGCCGGATTCTCGAAAGCAATTTTCATCGGGAAGGAACTCCTGCAATCCATTTTCTATCGCAAGGCAACGCTCTCGTGCCAGTGCGGTTCGTAGCCGCGAGCCAGCACCTCGGTAATGGCGGGAGGCGTCAGCATCATGGCGCGCCCCTTGGGCCGCGCAATCGCCTCGACGTATCCGCCTGGCGACCAGCGCAGCAGATGCTTTCCGTTTACGGCAAAGGCGTCGTCCCCCGAAAGCGTGACGAAGGCGCCGTCTGGCAGGTCCTCGAGCCGAACCGGATGCAGGCGCTTCGTGCGGCCGTCGTCACTGATTCGCTCGGCATGAAGGCGCAGATCCATTTCCGATGCGCCCGCCCGCCTGTCCCCGCCTGCAAACTTTTCCGCGAAGCGCACTGCGTCGGCGCGGCGGCATTCGAAACAGGGCCGGTGCCCGGCCGCGAGCGCGGTCGGCTCGTCGAGAAAAAACAGCTCGGTATAGGAGCGGCCCCAGACGTCGCGCTGCCGCCCCTTGAAGGAGAGCACGCAGCAGATCCACGCCCTGGAGACGAAACGGCGGCGGCCGAGCGTCTTGTCGTCGCGATGAAACCGGCCGCCGCGATTGCCGAAGAAATTTCCGCGCGCCGGTGCCGCGAACAATTCGCCGAAAGGAGAGACGCGGTTCTGCAGGGGCATGACGAATAAGGGGATAGTACTGTCTCTAACCGAAAGGATTCAGACTCTCTTAACGCGCGTCAACCAATGTGCCCCGAAACGGCACATCTGGTCGCCGTGAGGGGTTAGTCATGGGCGCGCGTATTCTGGTGGTGGACGACGATCCGGTACAGCGCCGGCTGCTCGAAGCGATGATCAAGCGCTTCGACTACGAGCCGGTGATGACCGAAGGCGCGGAAGCCGCCCTGAAGCTCATCGACGGACCGGATGGCAGCACCATCGCATGCATCGTGCTTGATCTCGTGATGCCCGACCTCGACGGCATGGGCATGCTGAGCAAGCTGCGCGAACGCGGCAACCGCATTCCGGTGATCGTGCAGACCGGACAAGGCTCGATCGACACGGTCGTTTCCGCCATGCGCGCGGGCGCGATCGACTTCTGCGTGAAGCCGGTCGGCGCCGAGCGACTGCAGGTTTCGCTCAGGAACGCGCTGGCGCAGGCAACGCTCGCCGACGAAGTGCGCCGCATGCAGAAATCGGCCGACGGCCGCCTCGCGCTCAAGGATCTTTCGACCAAGAGCCCGCGTATGCAGGCCGCGCTGACGCTCGCGGAGAAGGCGGCAGCGTCCGACATTCCGGTGCTGATCGAAGGCGAGTCCGGCACCGGCAAGGAATTGTTTGCCCGCGCGATCCATGCGGCGGGACCGCGCGCGAAGAAGCCCTTCGTCGCGGTGAACTGCGGCGCGATCCCCGCGAACCTCGTCGAGTCGATTCTCTTCGGCCACGAGAAGGGCTCCTTCACGGGGGCTGCGGAAAAGCAGATCGGCAAATTCCTGGAAGCCGATGGCGGCACACTCTTCCTCGACGAGATCGGTGAACTACCAGCCGACACGCAGGTGAAATTGCTGCGCGCGCTGCAGGAGGGCGAGATCGACCCGGTCGGCGCGCGCAAGCCGGTCAAGGTCGATTTCCGTCTCGTTTCCGCGACCAACCGCGACCTGATGGCCGCGGTGCGCGCGGGCACCTTCCGCGAAGACCTGTTCTATCGTTTGCATATTTACCCGGTAACGCTGCCGCCTTTGCGTGAGCGCATGGAAGACATGCCCGATCTCGTGAAGCGCTTCGTCGCCCGCTTCGCGGCCGAGGAAGGCAAGCGCGTGCGCTCCGTCTCGGCCGAAGCGATGAACATGCTCGCCGGCTACAAATGGCCGGGCAACGTGCGCCAGCTGGAGAACACCGTCTTCCGCGCCGTGGTGCTCGCCAATGCCGACGAGATCGGCGTGAGCGAATTTCCGCAAGTTGCCGGACAGGTGCCGGGCTACGAGCAGGCCGCGCTGCATGCGGCACCGCCGTCCATCCCCTCGCCCTCCACGCAGCCGGCCGCACCGCTGATCGTCGCGGAAGAGCAGCCGGAAACACCCGCGCGCGACCAGCTCGAACTGGTCGACTTCCATGGCCACGTCCGCGCCATGGAGGCGCTGGAGGCGGATATCATCCGCTTCACGATCTCCCACTACCGGGGACGGATGACCGAAGTCGCCCGGCGGCTCGGCATCGGCCGCTCCACGCTCTATCGCAAGCTCAAGGAACTGGGGCTCGAGGACGAGACCGGAGCCGATCACGGGAATTTGTGACGTCTCTTGCGTTGCCGCGCGGTAACAGAGGCAGGCTATTTCGGAACGATCACCCGTCCGGGGTACTTGTACCCTTGATCGGGTGGGCCACCGCTGCCACAAGCGATGCAACAGATATTTTGCGGGAGATTGGAATGAACCCGAGCAGGCATTTTGGCCTCGTTTCGCGTGGTCTTTTGGTAGGCGCGGCACTTTTCGCATTCGCGCCGGCGGCCTTCGCGCAGAGCAGCGATGCCGACCCGGTCAAGGCGATCCCCGAACCGGAAGTCGCAGCCCCGAGCGGTCTCGAAGCGCCGCAAGCTGCACCCGCGCCCCAGCCGCAGACCACTGCTCCCGCAGCGGTACCCGCGCCGGCTCCCGCGCCTGCCGCCTACGTGCCGTCGGAAGAAACCAAGAAGCTGACCGGCCGCAAACTCATCGACGCCCCGCTCGCCAATCTCGCGACCGCTGACGCCGCCATTGCCGAAAAGATCCGCGAACTGATCGCGACCAAGGGCGAGCGCTTCTTCTCCAACAAGGAAGAGCGCGATGCGGCGGAAGTGTTCTACCGCGACCGCGGCTTCCAGCCGCTCTGGACCGAGAACGGCAAGGTCACGCCGCGGACCACGGCCGTCATCCGCTATCTCGCCAAGGTCGACGAAGACGGCCTCCAGCCCGCCGATTACGTGGCCCCCGATTTCTCCGCAGTCGAAGCCGACAAACTCGCCGAAGCCGAACTGGCCTATACCGGCGAAGTGCTCGACTTTGTGCGTCACGCCTCGCAAGGCCGCATTCATCCGTCGCGCACCTTCAAGGATGTCGAGTACAAGCACGACAATCTCGCGCCGCTGGACAGCCTGACCAAGATCGCGACCGCTACCAATGTCGCCGACACGCTCGCCGGATTCCATCCGCCGCATGAGCAGTACAAACTCCTAAAGGCGAAGCTCGCCGAAATTCGCGCGAAGAAGGAAGCCGAGCCGATCCGCATCCCGACCGGCCAGGTGCTGCGCTTCAACGCGAAAGCGAAGAAGCATCAGGCCGACAACCGCGTGCCGCTTCTGCGCGAGCGCCTCGGCCTGACGGCCAAGGAAGACAAGTTCTACGACGAAGACCTCGCCGAAGCGGTCAAGCAGTTCCAGAAGACCGCCAAGCGCAAGGTCGATGGCGTGCTCACGAACGACGTCGTCGCCGCGCTGAACCCGGCGAATACCGAGAAGACCGAAGACATCATCCTCGCGAACATGGAACGCTGGCGCTGGATCGCCCGCGATCTCGGCAAGTCGCACATCATCACCAGCATCCCGGGCTACTATCTGCGCGTGATGGATAACGGCAAGGAAGTCTGGGAGACCCGCATCGTCGTCGGCCTGCCGAACAAGGTGACGCCGATCACGACCCAGGAGATGAAGTTCATCACGGTCAACCCGACCTGGAACGTGCCGCCGTCGATCATCGCCAACGAATATCTGCCGGCGCTGCGGCAGGACCCCGACGCGCTGTCACGCATCGGCCTGCGCGTGACCACGCGGCCAGACGGCTCGATCCACGTCTATCAGCCGCCGGGAGACGCGAACGCGCTCGGACGGCTCCGCTTCAATTTCCCGAACAAGTTCCTGGTCTATCAACACGACACGCCGACCAAGCATCTGTTCGCGCATGAACACCGCGCCTACAGCCACGGCTGCATGCGCGTGCAGGACCCGCTGAAATACGCCGAAGTGCTGCTCAACATCGCGCGTCCCGGCGAAGGCTGGACGCAGGAGAAGATCCGCAAGATGTACGGCGGCGCCGAGCAGAACATCGACTTCAAGAACAAGATTCCGGTCCACATCATCTACAACACGGCCGAAGTCGAGGACGGCAACCTGATCATCCGCCGCGACATCTACAAGATCGACGCCGCGACGATTAAGAACCTCAAGGCGACCGGCAACGAGCGCCGCCAGCTCGAGGTCGCGATCCGCCACGTCGATCCGTCGCCGTCCCGCCAGTCGCTGCGGCTCGAGAGCCACAACCAGAACCGCAGCGTAGGTTTCGACCTGTTCGGCATTTTCCGCCGCTAAACGCTCCGGAAAACATCGAAAATTCCAAGCAAAACGGGGGCCTTTGGGCCCCCGTTAACGTTTG
Source organism: Pseudomonadota bacterium (assembly GCA_963205465.1). Taxonomy (GTDB): domain Bacteria; phylum Pseudomonadota; class Alphaproteobacteria; order Rhizobiales; family Xanthobacteraceae. Next base: position 13,162 of record CAUJKG010000105.1, read on the forward strand.
CGTGAAGGACGGCGACATTTCGCCACTTTCCCCTCCTAGGCAGATATTTAGTCGGGGCACTTACGGTCAACACGACGTTAACCGAACCCGGCAAGACTGCGTAAAGGCTGCTTCACGTGCCCGGCGGGGGCCGCTAATTGAGGCAGTGAGGGACGGGTTCGTACTTGCCGAAGTTCAGTTTGTTTGCCGCGTCACGCGACTGGAAGGCTTGCCGCACGATCGGAGCGATCGGCGCTGCTGTAATCGCGCTCACGCTTTCGACCACGAACCTGCAGAGCGTGGTCGCCAATGGCGACACCCGCACGCTCTCCTTCTTCCATACCCATTCCAAGGAATCGATCACCGTCACCTTCAAGGTGAACGGCCGCTACGACGAGAGCGGGCTCGCGAAGCTCAATCATTTCCTGCGCGACTGGCGCAACCAGAAGATGACGAAGATGAATCCGCATCTCTTCGACATCCTGTGGGAAGTGAACCGCGACACCGGCGGCAAGGAGCCGATCCAGATCATCTCCTCTTATCGCTCGCCCGAAACCAACGCCATGCTGCGTTCGCGTTCGAGCGGGGTCGCGCAATTCAGCCAGCACATGCTGGGCAACGCCATCGACTTCCGCATTCCGGGCGTGCCGATCGCGGCGCTGCGCGCCGCGGGGCTCAGGCTCGAACGCGGCGGCGTCGGCTTCTATCCCGGCTCGGACTTCGTCCACATGGACACCGGCTCGATCCGCCACTGGCCGCGCATGACGCGCGATCAGCTCGCGCGCGTCGTCCCCGACGGCAAAACCGTACATATGCCGAGCGACGGCGGACCGATGAAGAACTATCAGCTCGCCGCCGCCGAATTGCAGCGCCGTGGCCAGTTCGGCGAGCGCACGCGCGGCCCGGTCACGACCGCCTCCGTCGCCGCCGTGCCAGAAGCAAAAGGCCTGCAGCGCTTTATCTCGTCGATCTTCAAGACCAACCCCACCGAAGCCGATGCGGACGCCGACGAAGACGTCAAACAGCAACCGCAGCAGCGCGTGAGCCCCGCCCGCACGCAGGTTGCCTCCGCGAGCCCGCAGGCGATCCTCCCTGCCGTCGCGCGCGAAGAGCAGCCGAAGCAGCGCCTGCAATGGCAGACCGGCCCCTCGGCCGCGCAGGAAAACGAGAGCGACGCTCCCACGACCTTTGCTTATGCCAATCCGAACGAGCGCCGTTTCCCGCCGGCGATCCATCCGCAGGCGAAACTGACCGCGGTGCCTTTCGCAGCCGGCGCGCACCGGCTCCATGCCGGCTTCGCGAGCGAGCGCACGCCCGCAATGAAGCATCCCGCGAATGCGAGCGGGTTCGCCATGCCGGTTTCGGCGATGGTTGAAAACAGCTTCGGCGAATTCCGGCCGAAGCAGCTGGCAGCCAACAGCTTCCAGCGCGACCGCATTCGGGTGAACGTCGTCGGTTTCGACGCGAGCGCAGCACATACCGCCGCGCGCTAGAGTCAGTTTCAACTGTGTTGAATCAGACTCGTCGCTTATCTATTTGATTGAGCATGATCTTTTCCGAAAACCGCTTCGCACTTTTCGGGATCATGCTCTAGTTCCCGCCGATGCCGAGCGCATCGCGATAAAGCTCCACGATCGCCTCGAACTCCTGCCGCTCGGCCGGCTCCTGTCCGCGCATGCGCACGACGGCGCGCAGTGCCTTGGTGTCGAAGCCGTTGGCTTTGGCTTCGCCGTAGACTTCGCGGATATCGTCGGCGAGCGCCTTCTTTTCTTCTTCAAGGCGCTCGATGCGCTCGACCAGCGCGCGAAGCTGCGATTTGGCGAAACTGCTTGCGTCCGCCGAAGCGGATTCTTTTTTCTTGGCTACTGCTGACATGACTCTGCTTTTTAGTGCCGGTGGGATTTCTCGAAGGCGGTTTTCTGGTCCGCGTTCGCTTCTTTCTGGTAGCGCGACTTCCATTCGTCGTAGCTCATGCCATAGACCGCCTCGCGGCTCTCGTCCCTGGTCATGGCGACGCCTTTCGCATCGGCCGCCTCTTTCACCCAGTTGGAGAGGCAGTTGCGGCAGAAGCCCGCGAGATTCATCAGATCGATATTCTGCACGTCCGTGCGCTGGCGCAGATGCTCGATAAGGCGGCGGAACGCCGCCGCTTCCAACTCGACTCGGGTTTTTTCGTCGATTTCACTCATCTCACCGGCTCCGGAACTCCCGCGCATTCTAGCGCCTCAGGGCTCCGGAGTCTTATTCCACCGCAAGCCCTGTGAGTATCCGGGAGAACCGCCGGGTCCAGGCCGAAATTTCCGCCGCGTCATCGAGCAGGTCTTGACGCACTTCGACGATGGCATGCGGCAATCCGCGATCCAGCCCGTGGCGGGTCATCGAATCGCCCTTGAGCGCACCGGCATAAGGCTCGTTCTCGCCGGTGACGATGTCCGGTTCCGCCCGGAGCGCCGCGAGCAGCGGCAAGGCGAGCCGCCCGTCGCCTTCCCACAACACCGAACAATGCCAGGGCCGCGGGCCGTCATGAAAGACCGGCGTGAAGGAAT
>CAUJKG010000106.1 GCA_963205465.1 Pseudomonadota bacterium
CGGCGGGGACGCCGGAGGATTTGCCGTCCTCCACGGCCATCTGCACGAGTGAGAGAAAGTGCAGATGATGGGTAGTCACCGCGAAAGCCGGATCGTCCTCCAGCGTCCGCGCGCTTGGCCATTTTTGCGCAAATGCCGCAAGCGACAAGCGCGTTGGCCATTCGCGCCACTAAAAGTGCCGCGCGATGGTGTTCGGCTTTCCTTCGCCTGATCCCTGGAGGACTCCAGTTATCCTCCACTGACGGACCTTCTCGGCTTTGCCCTGAAGCGTTGGTACGCATCGAGAGCTAGCCACCAAGGAAGGTCCTGTGACGAGCGGAACGGCTCGCCGGAACCATGCGACTTCAGCCGCCGCATTCCACCTTCGCGTCAAGGCTGACTGCGGCCACCGCTTCCGGCCCGCCCTCGCGTTACGCGTTGCGCGAGAGCCCTCTTGCGAGAACCGGAACGGGCGCGAGTATCGCCCCGCCGGAGGCCGACGAGGATTTGATTTTTCGAACTTTTCGCCAAGTGCCTGCCTGCATTCGCGAAAAACCGCATAAGGCAGAATGCATATCCCCGCTTTCGGCTTTGGCTGCTGGGGCGCAGCACCCGGCGCTCACCCAGCCTTTACTTGCATGCGGCCCGGAAGCTGGCGAGCATGGCGCAGCAGGACGAGGAACAACTCCCTCGCCGCAGAAGGGGCAAGGCGGTGCACCCAAGATTCACCGACGTGAACCAGACGCTGCAATTCGACAAGCACAAGATCGGGCTATTCTATCTTTTCGTGGGCCTGATCTGCCTCGGGCTCGGCATTCTGGGCGTTTCTTACGACACCAGCCGCGAACGCAAACCGATCCTCTATGGGATGGTCGTGCTCGGCTTTGCCCTTTCCGGCTACGGACTGCACCGCACGTTCAACTCCGGCAAACCGCTGCTCGTTCTCTCCCCTTCCGGTCTCGCGCTCGACATTGAATTTGTGAAAACCGTCTTCGTGCCATGGCAGGAAGTACGCCGCGTTCAGAAGACCTCGCAGGATACCGTCTCGGTGGCGGTATCCAAAAACTTCTATAACCGCGCGATTCACGTCTCCAACCTCTTCCTGCGCGGGCCTGGATGGAGCGAGGCTTTCGCCGATTACGGCGACACCGTCGAAATCAGGCTGAACAGCAAGGTGGTCCCCGCCAAAGTGGACGAGATGCTGGCCGCTCTTGAAGCAAGATGGAACGCCTTCGGCAAAACAATGCCCGAGCCCGGCAACAAAGGAAGTGCGCCTCGATGAACCGCTATCTGATTGCCGCCATCGCCGGCGCCCTGATCGGCGCTGCAATGATCTGGTTCGGCTTCAATTTCAGGATCGGCGGCCCCGGCAGCAGCTTGTGGCTGACCGGCTCCTCGGCTTACCTTCCTGCCATGATCGCCGGAGCGCTCGCCGGACTCGCCATCAGTTACTTTCTGCGCCGGCCCGCATGAGCATTGCTGCAAGGCCGGTATCTCCCATGAAATCCGCGCGCACGAGCGCCCGCATGATTGATGTGAACAAGCGGCTGGTCTGGAGCCGCAGCAAGTTTCACCGCAAGCGGCTGGTTGTTTTTGTCATCGGCACGCTGGCGGCAGTCATCACAGTCTGGCTCGCCGAAAAAGAACTGCTACGCTTGGCCTTCGGCGCGGCGGCCCTCGTCTTCTTCGGCATGTGCCTCTACGACATCGTGCGGATATTCGAACCCGGCTCCGCGCTGATCGAACTCCTGCCGCAGGGCATCATCTTCCGCACCACGACCGAGCACTTCATCGTGCCCTGGACCGAGATCAAAGGCGTGGACACCATCGACATCGCGACCGAGTTTCGCGGGCGCGAAGACACCATTCACGGCGTCACCGTCATCCTCGTCTCACGACTGTTCTATGACCGCGTGGTGCATATCGACAGCTATTTGATGCGCGGCCCCGGCTGGGATGCGCATTTTGTCGAGAAGGACGCCAACACCGTGCAGCTTGCGCTGCATCACGACATTCTCCCCGCCAGCGCGGAAGAGATCAGGCGGCAGGTCGAGGAACGGTGGAAGGCATTCGGCAACAAACCCCGGGTGGCCCCCGCAATCCCATGACGGAATTCTATGTAGATGTGAATGCGCGCGTCGTGTGGAGCCGCTACAAACTTCATCGTGCGCGGCTCATCATGGCGATACTGGGAGTTCTTGCCGGGACCGCGATCGGCGCGCTCGGCAAGGCGAACTTCGACTTCTGGCTCGGCTGGGGCACGCTCGCAATCTGCTTTCCCTGGGCGTTCTACGAAATCTACTGGCTGATGAAGCCGAACAGCGCGCTCATCGAACTGCTGCCTCAGGGAATTATCTTCCGGAATACGACGCAGCCCTTCATCGTGCCATGGACCGAAATCGAGGCCATCGACACCATCGACGTTCACACCCGGTTTCGTGGCAAGAAAGTCGTATTTCCCGGCGTCACCGTCGTCGCCGTATCCAAAGTGTTCTACGACCGCGTGATCCACATCGACAGTCTCATCATGCGCGGTCCGGGATGGGACGGAAATTTCATTCCCAAAGGCGACAACCTGGTGCAGCTCGCACTGCATCACGAACTCCTGCCCGCGAGCGCGGACGAGATCAAACGGCAGGTGGAAGCAAGATGGAAGGCGTTTGGGAAATCTTCCGCTCCTGTCACTGCGGACGCGGGATAGCGCGGTGACAGCGCATAGCTCGGTTTATAGGACCGGTGACTCTTAATCACCGGGTCCCGGACTCACATCCGCTTCGCCACTTCCTCGAGCATCACCTCGGTCGCGCCGCCGCCGATGGCCTGCACGCGCGCGTCGCGGCTCATGCGTTCGATCGTGCTTTCGCGCATGAAGCCCAAGCCCCCGTGGAACTGCACGCAGTCGTACATGACTTCGTTGACGAGTTCGCCGCAATAAGCTTTCACCATCGAGACTTCCTTGGTGGCGTCGTACCCTCGCGCATCCAGCCAGGCGGCGTGATAGACGAGTTGCCGCCCTGCCTCGACCTTGCCCGCAAGCTCGGCGAGGCG
>CAUJKG010000107.1 GCA_963205465.1 Pseudomonadota bacterium
GATTGCAGCGTCTTCCCGGCAATCAGCGCCCGCTGCTCGCCGTTGTTGAGCATGCGGCCGATCTGGAACGAACGGTTTGCGCCGCCGACTTTCGCGGCGAGCTGTTGCAGCGTGACGCCGTAGAGCGAGAGCTGCTCCGGGTCCGGCTCGACGCGGATTTCCTCGGGCTGCTCGCCGACGATATAGGTCAGCCCGATATTGGAGAGCTTCAGCACCTCGACCTGCAATTCGCGTGCGAGCCGCGTGAGGTCATTTGCGGTCCAGCGTGAAACCGCCGCCGGGCTCGGCGTCAGCGTCACCACGACGATGGCGACGTCGTCGATGCCGCGGCCGACGATGAGGGGCTCCGGGATGCCGACCGGAATCCGGTTCATGTTCGCACGGATCTTCTCGTGCACCCGAAGGATTGCGGCGTCGGCATTGGTGCCGACCACGAAGCGCGCGGTGACCAGCGTGCCGTTGTCCTCGGTCTGGGAGTAGACGTGCTCGACCCCATCGATGCTCTTGACGATGCTCTCGAGCGGTTCGGTCACGAGCTTGATCGCGTCTTCCGCCTTGAGGCCGTTGGCCTCGACGCGGATATCCACCATCGGCACCGAAATCTGCGGCTCTTCCTCACGCGGCAGCGTGATCAGCGCGATCAGGCCGAGCGCGAAAGCGGCGAGCAGCAGCAAGGGCGTGAGCGGGGAGGCAATCGAACTGCGCGTAAGGCTGCCGGCGATATCGAACTTCATGGTTTTTGATCCGGGACGATCAGCCGGTCGCCTTCTTTCAAGCCAGAGAGCACTTCGACACGCGGACCTTCCGGCGTTTCCACAGGCTCGCCGAGAATGACCGCGACGGTGATGGTACGTTCGCCCGAAACAACCTGGACGTAGTCGATGCCATGGATCGTCTGCACGGCGTTCGCAGGCACGAAGACGGCGCGACGCTCGCCGACCGGAATCCAGACCAGCGTGCGTTCGTTCACGAAGAAATCGCCGATGCCATCGATCTCGACGTCCGCGATCACGCGGCCGCCGGAAATTTCTGGATAGACCTTGACGATGCGTCCGGTCTTGCTTTCCGCGAGCATGCCATTGCGCGTGGGCGACAAGCCGCGCTGGACGACGCGCACGAGCGTATCCCGCTTGATTTCCGCGGCGTGGCGCTCAGGCAGCAAAAGGCGCAGATAAAATTTTCCGCTTGCCACGCGCGCGATTTCATCGCCGGGCAGCACCACCGAACCCAGCAGCACCTGCACCTTCAGGATGCGGCCGTCGGCAGGGGCGAGCACTTCGCCCTCGCGGGCGCGTTGTTCGATGACGGCTCTTTCCGCCTGCGCCGCGGCGATCTGGTTCGTGAGGACGTCGAACTGCGCCTTTGCCTGATCCACGCGAGCCTGGGTTCCGACCCCGCGCTCCAGGAGTTGCATGGCCCGGTCGAGTTCGGCGCGCGCATGGGTCAGTTGCGAAGTGAGCGCATCGATCTTGGCCTTCGCCGCGTGGAGTTCGAGCGCGAACTTCTCGTCGCCGACGATCGCGATGACCTGGCCTTCCTTGACCTGATCGCCTTCGGTGATGACGATTTCCCGGACCGACCCGCCAATCCGCGCCCGCGCCGGAACGACGCGGGTACTTTCGACCTGGCCGAACACTGCTTTCATTTCCGGCACGGTGACGAGCTTCACCACGAACTCGCCCGCCTGCGCCGGCAGAGCAGAGGCGAGGATCGTGAAAGCGAAAGCGATGCTGCCTATCTTCATGGTTCGACTTCGAAGTGGCCGCGACAGACACGCGCGTGCCTGCCGCGACGTTGCATGAACGAGGTGCGCTATTGGAATGCAGTCCCGCATCTCACGCCGAACCGCTTGAAGATGATTGCAGCCGGACAAAAGCCGGTGACGGACGCCTGCATGAGATTGAATCCGACGAAGGCCGTCAGCCAGTACCAATAAGGCGAGAAGTAATAAGCAAGCGCGAGCGAGGCGAGCACGACAAAGCCTGCGAACATCATCACGGCGCGATCTACGGTCATTCTCTGGTTTCTCCTTTGTTGGGTTCGAGGTGAGCGTTGAAATCGATTTCAGGGTTGCAAGGCCGCGACTTCGCGTTTCGCGCGCCGTGGTTTTGATGGCGCGCAACAAGATGCGTGAAGAATTTGCACCATATCGAGCGCGGGCTTGCTCGCGATCCGGTAGCGGATGATCTGACCATCGCGTTTTCTGGCGATGATGCGATCGCGCCGCAGGAGCGCGAGGTGTTGCGAGGCGGTCGAGCTCTGCACGCCGAGCAGGCGCGCAAGCTGGCCGACCGATTTTTCGCCGTCGGCGAGCTCGCAGAGGATCAGCAGGCGATGGCTGTTGGACAGCATCTTCAAGAGCGCGCCGGTCTTGCTGGCCGCCCGGCGCCTTGCCTTTATCCCGATGGATTTCTTAATATTCATTATTGCGAATATATGAAATATAGAATATAAAAAGTCAAGCGCAAGGAAGCGAGAAACCGTCTGCCGGGAGGGGCGTCGCGGCCAGGGGGCCGAAAAATGGATCTCGCCGCAGAATGGATAGAGGGAGAAAGCAAAATGAAAAGGCGTGA
>CAUJKG010000108.1 GCA_963205465.1 Pseudomonadota bacterium
TGACGAAGACGGTGCACTTGTACTTTCGCTTTCGGACGGCCATCGTGAACTCATCAGGGCCGGGGATGTGTTTCCGGCATCAAGCCAGTAAGAAAACGTTTTGACGAAACCGCAACAGGAAATTCTTTTTGCGCCGCTCGGCGGCGTCGGCGAGATCGGTATGAATCTCGCACTCTACGGTCTCGCATCCGGCAACCGCTGCGAATGGCTTTGCGTCGATATGGGGGTTGCGTTCGGCGACAGCGATACGCCGGGCGTCGATCTCATTATGGCCGACGTTGGTTTCGCAGAAGAAGAGCGGCGCGATCTGAAAGGCATCGTGATCACGCACGGCCATGAAGACCATGTCGGCGCGCTGTTCGCGTTGTGGCCGAAGCTGAAAGTGCCGGTCTATGCGACGCCGTTCACGGCGACGCTGATTGAATCCAAACGAATGATGGAGCATGACGCTCCCGAAATTCCGATCACGGTCGTCCCGGTTGGCGGGCGCGTGACCATCGGCTCCTTCGACGTGGAGTTCGTGCCGGTTGCGCATTCGATTCCCGAAAGCCATTCGCTTGCGATCCGGACGCCCGCGGGGACGGTCGTGCATACCGGCGACTGGAAAATCGATCCGACGCCGGTCGTGGGCGAAATCACCGACGAGCGGAAATTCCGCGCGATCGGCGACGAAGGCGTGCGGGCGGTCATCTGCGACTCTACGAATGCGGTACGCGAGGGCATTTCGCCATCCGAGCAGGACGTTGCCGAAACGCTGAAGAAAATCATCGCGCAGGCGAAGGGCCGCGTGGCGATTACTACCTTTGCTTCCAATCTTGCGCGGCTTCGTTCGGCGGCACTCGCGGCGGAAGCAGCCGGCCGCCAGGTCGTGGTTGTAGGCCGCGCGATGGAGCGCGTCATAGGCGTCGGCCGCGAACTTGGTTATCTCGACGGTGTGCCGCCGTTTCGTGGCGTGGATGCGTACAGTTCGCTACCCGCGAGCAAGGTGCTCGTGTTGCTGACCGGCAGCCAGGGGGAGCCGCGCGCGGCGCTTGCGCGTATCGCGAACGACGATCATCCGGCGATCGAGTTGTCGCCCGGCGATCTCCTGATCATGTCGGCGCGATCCATTCCGGGTAACGAGAAAGCCATCAACCGCATCATCAACTCCGTGATCAATAAAGGCGTCGAGGTCCTTACCGACCGGAACGCTTTGGTGCATGTGTCAGGGCACCCGCGCCGGGGCGAACTCAAACAGATGTTCGACTGGCTGCGCCCGGAGGTGGTGGTGCCGGTGCACGGCGAAGCGCTGCATCTGCACGAGAATGCGGAACTCGCGCGCGAATCCGGCATTCGGGAAGTCGTGAGTTGTCGTAACGGCGATATCGTCAGGCTTTGGCCGGGGCCCGCCGGGATCGTGGATCAGTTTCAGGCGGGCAGGCTCTACAAGGACGGCTCGCTCCTGGTTTCGGCCTCCGAGCCTGCGGTGAAGGATCGCAAGCGGCTGAGCTTCTCGGGTGTCATTTCGATCGCGGTTGCAATGGAAAGCCGGGGCGCGATGGCCGATGAGCCGGTGGTCGAATTCACCGGCATCCCCGAACAGGCCGGCGATCACGGCTCGATGCTCGATCTCATCTTTGATGCGGTTCATACGGGGTTCGAAAGTTTGCCAAAGCCGCGGCGGCGCGACCCGGACCAAGTGGAAGAAGCGATCCGGCGGAGCGTGCGCGGCGCCGTCAATGCCGCATGGGGCAAGAAGCCTACCTGCCACGTGCTCGTGTTACAGATATAGTCGCTATTATCAGTGTCTGATTCAGTTGCATTGAAGCAGACGCGCTGTTTATCTTTTTGATTGAGCATGATTTTTTCCGCAAATCGCTTCGCACCTTCGGGCCGGGCTCGAGGGCAGGCTTTTTCGGGATCATGCTCTAGAGGTACATCATGATCGGCCGGCTCAATCACGTTGCCATTGCGGTGAAGGACATCCGGGCGGCGTCCGAGGTTTATCGTACCAAGCTCGGCGCGGAGGTTTCCGAAATCGTGCCGCAGCCGGATCACGGCGTATCGACCGTATTCATCACGCTGCCGAACACCAAGATCGAGTTGCTGGAACCGCTCGGCGAGAATTCGCCGATTGCGAAATTTCTGGAGCGAAACCCGGAAGGTGGCGTGCATCACATCTGCTACGAAGTGGACGATATTCTTGCCGCGCGCGACCAATTGAAGGCGACCGGCGCGCGTGTGCTCGGTGACGGCAATCCGAAAATCGGCGCGCACGGAAAGCCGGTGCTATTCCTGCATCCCAAGGATTTTCTCGGCACGCTGACCGAGATCGAGCAGGCGTAACGCGCATGGGCGTCACGCTTGGCATTGCCATCTATTTCATCCTCTGGTGGACCGTGCTCTTTGCCGTGCTGCCTTTGGGTGTGCGTTCGCACCACGAGGCCGGTGTTAAGCCGAGCGATGGGGTGGATCCCGGCGCGCCGGTAGTCCCGCAATTGCTCAAGAAAGCTGTCATCACCACCGTCGTTTCGACGGTCCTGTTTGCGGCGGGTTGGGCAGCATGGCGGGCAGGGTGGATTTCGCTCGACCGGCTGCCCATGCCCTACAAAAGTATTCAGCTTTAACAGGCCCCAAACAGATAACGGGCGAGCTTTTGGG
>CAUJKG010000109.1 GCA_963205465.1 Pseudomonadota bacterium
TAACCTATGCGGCGATCAATAGCGAAGATCAGGCCCGCCGCAACAGTCTGCTGCTCTGTGTCAACCGGTGACGTTGCTCAGAAGTAAACCCCAAGGCGCAGGCCGGCGTAGGCACCGTGGGTGCGTTCATTCAGTTTTTCGCCGTCCTGCTGCTTTGCCATTGCCGGCTGTCCTGTGCTTTCGATCGGGTTCAAGCGGCCGTTCCGGGCCGCTGACCGGCAGCGTTGGAATCTGCTTGCTTGCGCTGCGCCTGCAGGCGGTTGTCGAGCGGCGCGACCTCGATGATCTCCGCATCTTCCGTGCCCTTGCGGCGTTCGGGGCCAGCGTATTTCGTGTTCGTGGTGCGGCGGCGATCCGGGCCGAAGTAACTCTTGGTCCGGATGAAGGGACGCGGCGCCAGCACGACGCTGAGGATGCGTTCGTAGAGCGATTTCGCAGCGACGGGCTTGGTGAGGAATTCGGTCACGCCCGCGTCGCGCGCTTCCATCACGCTGCGCTTCTCGGAATGGCCGCTCAGCATGATGATCGGCACGAAGCGCGTCACCGGCGAGTTCGAGTTGCGCACGGTCTTGGTGAACTCGATGCCGTCGTAAACCGGCATGGCCCAGTCAGTGATGACGATGTCGGGCTTTTGCGCGCTGAACATCTCGAGGCCCGAGGCGCCGTCTTCGGCCTCGAAAATCTCGCGCGAGCCGAAGCCATGCAGCAGCTGCCGCACGATACGCCGCATATGGGCGTTATCGTCGATCACAAGAAACTTGAGGCGATTGAAATCAATCCGGATCATGCGTGCGCCTGGTCTCCGGGCCAAGCGGCCTGACGCGGAACCGGCTTCATTAGCGCCCGCCGGGCTTAATATTCGGTTGAAATAATAATCTAGGTCAGTAGCCGAACTGTTCGTTAAGAATTCGTTCGTCGAGGCTGTGGCCGGGGTCGAACAACATTTCGACCGACGAATTCATGTCCATCCGCGCGCTGACATGGACCACCGAGCGCACTTCGAAGTGGTCGGCGACCGCGTTCACGGGGCGCTTTTCCTTTTCCAGGATTTCGATCTCGACCGTGCAGCGGTCGGGCACCATGGCGCCGCGCCAGCGGCGGGGGCGGAACGGGCTGATCGGGGTCAGCGCCAGAAACGGTGCGGCCAGCGGCAGGATCGGGCCGTGTGCCGAGAGGTTGTAGGCGGTCGAGCCGGTCGGGGTCGCGATCAGCATGCCGTCGCAGATCAGCTCCTCCATGCGGACCTTGCCGTCGATTTGAATCCGGAGCTTGGCTGCCTGATAGGACTGGCGGAGCAGCGAGACCTCGTTCAGGGCAGGTGCGCTGTGCACTTTGCCGCTCATGTCGGTCGCCTGCATCATCAGCGGATGGATGACGTTACGCTCCGCGACGGCCAGGCGCTCGGGTAAGCCGTCTTCGCGAAACTCGTTCATCAGAAAGCCGATGGTGCCGCGGTGCATGCCGTAGATCGGGATGCCGGTATCGCGAAATTTGTGCAGCATCTGGAGCATGAAGCCGTCGCCGCCGAGTGCAACCACCACTTCCGCCCTTTCGAGCGGGGCGTTGCCATAGGCTTCGGTCAGACGCACGCGGGCGGCCTCGGCGTCCGGCGCGCTGCTCGCGACGAAGGCGATCTTGTCGTAGCTTGGCGCGGTATTCGTCATGTGGAACGCAACGGACTTTGGCTCATGGAGGCGGCAATGGAGCGGCCGGTTCTCGTCTATACGACCTATCCTTCGCTTGTCGAGGCGGAGCGGACAGGACGGTTACTGGTCGAGCAGGGGTTAGCCGCCTGCGTGAACATTCTGCCCGGGATGCACGCGATCTATCGCTGGCAGGGAAAGGTCGAAAGCGCCGAGGAGGCGGTGATGATCGTCAAAACCTGCGCCTCGCAAAAGGAGGCGGTCGAGGCTGTGGTGAAGCGGCTCCACAGCTACGACACGCCCGCGATTCTGTTTCTGCCCACGGAAGGCGGTAGCGCGGAGTATGTCGGCTGGGTGCTTTCGGAGTCCCGCGGCGACAAGATCGAGGCCGATTCTTGATCGCGAGAAAGAAACGGCCGGCGTTTTGCGCCGGCCGTTCCGGTTCGTTTTGTTCGTCCGCTTATTCGTAGCCGAACTTCACGCGCAAACCGCCCATGATGATCCGTGGCGAGCCGCGATAGGTGAAGATGTCTTCGTATTTCGCATCGAAGAGATTTTCCGCCTTGATATAGGCGGTCGCGAACTTCGTGAGATCGTAAGAGAGCTGCGCGCGCACGAGCGAGTAGCCGGGCAGTGTTACCGGTGAAGCAACCGCAGGCACGAACGAGGAGTCGGTGCGCTTGCCATTGTAAACTGCTCCCACCACGAAGCGTCCGCGGTTTTCGGCGAACAATGCGGTCGCTTCGAACGCCGCCGAGTGCGGCGGACGGCGCAACGCCTGTTGCCCGAAGCGGGTGGTCGCGTCGGTGTAGGTGTAGCTCGCGCTGGTGCTGAACCAGTCCAGCCATCGTACTTTGGCGACGACTTCAACGCCCTTGCGGTCGGCGTCGGCCGGATTGTTGATGTAGGCCGCGCCGAAAACCGGCTGATAGATTTCGTTGGTGAGCGTCATCTGGAAATAGGTGACGTCCGTTACGACGCGCCCGTCGAAGAAGCGTTGCTCCAGGCCCACGTCCCAGCCGGTCGAATGTTCGGGGAGGAGAGCGAAGTTCGGCAGGTTGAACGCGCTGCCGGCCACCTCGGCAAAGGTCGGATCGGTGATGCCTTTGCCGATGGAGGAATGCAGCCGCGCGTTCAGCGGTGCGATGGTCTGCGAGAGCGCGACACGCCAGGTCACCACGTCTTCGAAATTCGAATTCCAGTCGTGACGCAGCGCCGTGGAGATGGTGGTGCCGGACGGCAAGCTGACGATGTATTCGCCCGCAAGCCCGGTACGGTCGCGGAAATAAGGGGTGAGATCGAACAGGCTCTGGTAGCGCTCGTCGCGGCGATCGACCAAGAGCGTGAAGCTGTGCTGTTCGCCGCCGAAGAAATTGGTATTGCCGAGCAGCGTCGCCTTATAGTCGAGCATGGTCCGCTTGCCGTCGGTCCCGAAGGACTGGAAGCCATATTCGAACGACGTTGTTTTCTCGTCATAGTGGCGGACGTTCGCGCTGTGAATGAGCCGTCCGTCGAACGTCTTCCAGGTGAATCCGAACCGGCCGATGATACTTTCATAAGTGCCGTTGGCTGGACCATCCACGACATATCCGGTCTGCGGACCGAAAAATGCCTGCGGGTCGTAGTCGTTCTTCCGGCTCGTGTAGCGCAGCACGCCTTCGATATTGAGATCTTGCGTGACGTCGATGCCGCCCTTGAAGGTGAAGACGTTGGCGCGGTTGCCGTCCCGCTCGTCGCCGAAGCGCGAGATGTTGTAGCCATTCGAGGTGAGGCCCGAATAGGTGACCGACGCATAGACCGGGCCGGTCTGTCCGCGGAGGTTGAAACTGCCCGCGGTGGTCCGCAGCGATCCGCTTTCGATCCGGAAATCCGCGCGCGGTTTGGTCAGTCCGCGCCCCGAGCGGGTGATGACCGATACTACGCCCGCATGCGCATTCGATCCGTAAATGCCCGACTGGGGACCGCGAATGATTTCGATCCGCTCGACGTCGTCGATCGGAAAGTCGGCGAAATCGAAGCCGCTGTCGGCGAGCTGATTGATCTCGATGCCGTCGACCATGATCAGCAAATGATTGGCTTCGCCGCCGCGGATGCGGACCTGCGTGAGCGTGCCGGTGTTGCCCGACGGCGAAACATGCACGCCCGGCGCGAAGCGTAGCGCATCGACCAGATTGGTGATGCCGTCGGCGCGCAGTTTGTCGCCTTGCAGCACCGTGACGGTCGCGCCGACGCGGTCGGACGCTTGCGGCGTCTGGCTCGCGGAAACGACGATATCGGGCAGCGTCGTGGTTTGCGCCGCTGCCGTGGAAACGAGAAAGGGTAGTGCGATCAGGCCGAGCGCTTGGGCGCCGGATGGGCGAAACATGGAGGCTCTCCAACGATTGTCTTTGGACAAGTCGCGGAGGCGCGCGAAAGCCCGGAGCGGTTCGCCCCGTTCATTCGGATAGCCTGTTCGAGATGCAGCCCCACCTGCGCCCCCGCAACGGTTCACGTCTTCACGTGTCACCGCTGCGGTTGTCCGCACCGATCGCACGCCCCGCGCGCCGGTTGGGTGACTGATGCGGTCGGTCTCCTGGCTCGCGGGTCGTTGCGTCTCGCTCCGCCTTCCCAGACTTTCATCCAGTGGCACTTGAAGCGAACGCTACCGCTTACAGTTGCGGGGGCAGCTACGGATTCGGACCGAAAACGCGGATCCCTACCGTATTCCCATGTTCCTTGCGGCTTTCGCCGCACGGAACACCGTCATCAGATTTCATCTAAACGCGGGAACGGAACGGGAGTCAATTCCGCAAGACAGGCAAAGGGATGCCGTCTAAATCGGCATGAAACTGAGGGTGCGGGAATGGCGAGGCGTGCGAAATCCGAAATGCCGGCCGAGGTAGGCGAGGTATTTCGCGCTTATCCGCCAAAGCTGCGCGGCAAATTGCTCGCATTGCGCGAGATCGTGCTCTCCACGGCGGCAAACACCGAAGGCGTCGGGGCGATTCAGGAAACTTTGAAGTGGGGCCAACCCAGCTATCTGACCGCGCAAAGCGGTAGCGGCAGTACGGTCCGCATCGGCACGGTTCGGGGGAGCGGCGAAACCTACGCCTTGTTCTTTCATTGCCAGACCGATCTCGTCGCGACGTTTCGCGAGCTTTATCCGGAGAAGTTCGTGTTCGACGGCAATCGGGCGATTGTTCTCGATGCGAAAAAGACGCCCGATCCGAAGGCGCTCGCGCATTGCGTCGCGCTGGCGCTGACCTATCACGCGCGAAAGGCAAGGAAACCAAGATGATTCTGGAAGCCGCGATTTTGCATGTGAAGCCCGGGCAGGAGGCGGCGTTTCAAGCCGCGATGCGTGCAGCACGTCCGCTGATCGCCGCAACGCCGGGATTTGTCGATATCAGCGTGCAGCGCTCAATCGAGCGCGCCAGCAATTATCTTTTGCTCGTGCGCTGGCAGAAGCTCGAAGATCATACGGTCGGCTTCCGGCAGTCGGATCGCTATCAGGAGTGGCGCAAGGCGTTGCATCACTTCTACGATCCGTTTCCGGTCGTCGAGCACTACGAGGAAAGTTTCCTCGCGGAATAAAAAGGCCGCCGTTTCCGGCGGCCTTTCCATTTCTGTCTGTTCGCGGAACCGCCTATGCGGCGATGAGACGATAGCCGTCGCCCGCCTTTTCGATGCGGCCGAGCGACGGGAAGGGGAAATGAAAGCCCTGCACGCGCAGCTTTTCCGCGGAGACCATGTCGTAGGTCTTGCGGCGCGTTTCCTCGGCCTGTTTCGCATCCTGGTCGTAGACCGCATGCCAGCCGGGATTGTTCACGAAGAGAAAGGGCACGTTCGTCACATCCGACTGGATGAAGAGCTTGTCGTTGCCCGACGCCAGAATGAACGAGGTGTGGCCCGGCGTGTGTCCGAGCGTTGCGACTGATGTCAGACCCGGCACGACTTCCTTGCCGTGCTCGTACTGCGTGACCTTGTTCTTGAGGCCATCGGTGAAGATACGCTTTACGTTGGCGAAGGCGCCTTTGCGTGCGTCGGGTGCGCGGCTCAGTTCGCCTTCGTCGGTCCAGTATTTCCACTCCGGTGCCGGCACCCAGACCTGGGCGTTGGGGTAGATCGGGTTCGCGCCGTTGAGGAGCCCGTTGATGTGATCGCCGTGGAAGTGCGAGATCACGACATCGGTGATCTTGGCCGGGTCATAACCTGCCGCGGCAAGATTCTTCGCGGTGTTGCCGATGGCCGGGTTCTGCGCGTTTGCCGCGGGGCCCATGCCGGTATCGATCAGCACCACGCGATTGCCGTTCGCGAAGACGAAGGGGTTGTAGGGAACGCTGAGCTTTTCCCCGTCCTGACCAGCGGCCTTGAGGGCTTTGACCACTTCTTCCTTCGCCTGGTTCACGACGAAGCGATCGGGCAGCGGAAAGGTGCTTACGCCGTCTGCGATGCCGCAAACCTCCAGGCTGCCGACCTTGTATTTATTGAAACCGACCGCTTGCGCCGCTGCGGATGCGAAGAATGCCTCGATAAAACATGGTGCCAGCGAAAGCGCGCCCGCGGCTGCCGTGCTGCCTGCGAGCACAGAGCGGCGTGAAAGTGCGGTCATGAAATTCTCCCTGGGAAATAGCCCCGTTCTGGCGGGGCGCTGTCACTACTTTATCAAGTTTTTGATTGCGTCGATGCAACAGGACAAGGCTTATTCGCCCATACACTGCGCTGCGGAAAAGCGCGCCGGCGGGGCTGGACCGGAATCGGCAGTTCCGCGCATATTCTTGCCACCCGGCGCTGGTTCAGTCCGGGTTCAGCCGAGAGCACCAACAACTTCCGTCCGGAAGCCAGATCAGCACGAATGTAGAAACTTGGCCGGCGGCGCCATGCCGCTTTCTCGAAAGCCCGGCTTTGCCGGGCCGGTCAGCGAAGGGATTTTCATGAGCGAGCAGCAGATCACTCCAAGCGACGCGGGTTCCGACGAGAAGGCTCTTGCCGGAACGCCCGCAGGCGCTGTTTCCGGGATTTTGCTGCCGCTCTTTACCTTCGCGATTTTCGTCAGCGCGGCGCTGTTGTTTTTCGTGCAGCCGATGTTCGCAAAAATGGTGCTGCCGAAGCTCGGCGGGACGCCCGCGGTCTGGTCGGTCGCCATGGTGTTTTTCCAGACCGTATTGCTGGCGGGGTACGCCTACGCGCACTTCATCACCAAGAACCTGCAGGGCCGCAAGGCGGTGATGATCCATCTCGGGGTTATGGCGATTTCGGTGATCTTCCTGCCGCTCGGCATTGCCAGCGGATGGAATCGTCCGCCGGCGTCCGGCGAAGCGTTCTGGCTGCTCGGGCTGTTCACCGTTTCCATCGGCCTGCCGTTCTTCGCGCTGTCAGCGAACGGGCCGCTGTTGCAGGCATGGTTCGCGCGCACGAGCCACCCGGCCGCGAAAGATCCGTACTTTCTTTATGCCGCAAGCAACGTCGGCAGCTTTCTCGCGCTGCTGGCTTATCCCTTCGTGGTCGAGCCGCTGACGCGGCTGCATCAGCAGACTTTTGCGTGGTCGAGCGGATTCATCTTCCTGATTTTGCTGATTGCTGGCTGCGGCTATCTCATCTGGAACACGCAGGACCTCAAAGCCGCACAGCCCGCCGCCGAAGACAAGGCGGACAAGCCGACCTGGGCGCAGGCTGCGGTCTGGGTGGCGCTCGCCGCGATACCGTCCGGCCTTCTGATCGCGGTGACCAACCATATCTCGACCGATGTCGCGGCGGTGCCGTTTCTGTGGGTCGTGCCGCTTGCGCTTTATCTTCTGACCTTCGTGCTGGTGTTCTCCGGTGTTGCGAAATACGTGCATCAGATCGCGGTCATCGTGCAGCCGATTGCCATCGCCGCATTGATCGCATCGCAGGTGTTCGACGGCTTCGACTCGATCTTTTGGATTCTGACGATCCACATTGCGGCGTTTTTCTTCACCGCGCTCGTATGCCACGGCGAACTGGCGCGGCTTCGTCCCAAGCCCGCGTACCTCACCGAATTCTATATGTGGATGTCGGCGGGCGGCATGATCGGCGGCATTGCCGCAGCACTGGTCGCACCGCAGATTTTCAACTGGGTTGCGGAATATCCAATCCTGATCGTGCTGGCGCTGTTGTGCCGTCCGGGGTGGGTGTGGCCGAACGGAAAGCTCGCGCCGCTGTTCTGGGTCGTGCTCGGCATCGTCGCCGCCACGGCGCTTGCGCCGGCGTTCGGCTACAGGGTGCCGGTGCTCTCCGATCTCGCGCCCGGCAACTACACCTACATGAAGTGGGCGATCGGAATCCTGCTGGTGATTTCGATCCTGATCTCGTTCGACTCGGTGAAGTACGCCTATGTCGTCGCGCTTTGTTTCCTCACCATCAAAGCCTACGACAATATCGACCAGCGCACGCGGCACACGCTGCGCAGTTTCTTCGGCGTACATAAAGTCATGGACAGCTACGACGGCCGCTTTCGCGTGCTCCTGCACGGCACGACGATTCACGGCGCACAGCGGGTACTGACCAACGATTTCAAGCCCTACGCCGGACGCCCCGAGCTCACGACCTATTATTACAAGTCCGCGGCGATCGCGCAGGCGGTTGCGCAGGCGAGGGTGAACAAGAACGGCCCGATCACTTATGCGGTTGTCGGTCTCGGCACCGGAACGCTCGCCTGCCACAAGCAGGAAGGCGATCAGGTACATTATTACGAGATCGACCCGACCACGATCCAAATCGCGACCAACCCGAAGCGCTATGGCTTCAGCTTCCTTGCGCAATGCGCGCCGGATGCGAAGATCACGCTCGGCGATGCACGGCTCACGATCGCTGATGCGCCGGATGGCACTTACGATTTCATCGTCATCGACGCCTTCTCTTCAGATGCGATTCCGATCCATCTGATGACCAAAGAGGCGATGGAAATTTACAAGCGCAAGCTCGCGCCGAAGGGCATTCTCGTAATGCACATCTCCAATCGCCATCTCGAACTCGCTTCGGTCGTGGCCGGCGTCGCGAATGCCAACGGCATGGTGGTGCGGACGCACAATTCGACCGAGGGCGATACCGAATTGAACGACGACGATTACAAGTTTTCCGGGACGGTCTGCGCGATCGTGAAAAAGCCGGAAGACTTCGGCGCACTCGACGAGAAGAAGCATTGGATGGACGAGCAGGTCGATCCGGCCCAATGGGTCTGGACCGACGACTATTCCAACGTGCTCGGGGCCATGATCCGCCACTCGCGCGGGTATTGAGCGGACCACTGTCTATCGGGATAGGCGCGGGGGCTTCATTGCTCTCGCGCCTTTCGCTTTTTTGGGGGCTATGGTGCCGGCGGAGAGGATCGAACTCCCGACCTTCGGTTTACAAAACCGCTGCACTACCGCTGTGCTACGCCGGCATTTTATCGATTTGGCACATAACCTTACCCGAAACCGGCGCCGGTTTTCCGGGGTATGCGCCGCTTCGCGGGGTTATTTGCGATGCTTTGCCGCTATAGGCAAGGCACTAACCATAGTTTCAAGAGTTGAACGGGCGGTAACCCGCTGGAACTGCGGCGATGGCAGGCTTCCGGCGATCACTGGAGCCGGCCCGTCATGCTGCGTCCAATTTTGCTTCTGGCTTTCGCCGCGGCGCTGTTAGCGCCTGCGCATGCGGACAAGCGTCCGGTCATTCATCCGGATGGCACGGTCGTCTATGGCGACTGGGGGCTCGCCGGAAGGAACAATCTCACGCCCTATACGGAGTATTGGGGGCCGCAATATTACCGCGCGCCGCTCGAGCCCTACGGCTATTATTATCCTACCAACAAAGGCGATCCTTTCGCCTATCGCAGCCGCGCCACGCGCCAGCCGTCGGTGCCGGGTCCTCGTTATCGCCGCAGCTGGAGCACCGACTCCAACGAGCCCGCAGATTTGCCGCAGCCTTATCTGCCGCAAGGGCCTTCGGTCATTCCGGCACCCCAGACCGGCAAATAATTCCAAAAACAAGTAACTCCGAAAAAAAAGCCCCGGCCTAAGCCGGGGCTGGAGAGAACGTAACGGAGCGGCTGTTGCCGCCGCTCCGTTTTCGTTTCGTTTAGTGCCACTTCGAAAGATCGCGATCCTTCGTTTCCGGCAGCCAGATGGCGCCGATGATCAGCGTCATGACCGCGACGACGATCGGGTACCACAGGCCGTAGTAGATATCGCCGGTGGCTGCGACCATCGCGAAGGCGGTCGTCGGCAGGAAGCCGCCGAACCAGCCGTTGCCGATGTGATAGGGCAGCGACATCGCGGTGTAGCGGATGCGGGTCGGGAACAGCTCGACGAGCTGTGCCGCGATCGGGCCGTACACCATGGTGACGAGCAGCACGAGGTAGGTGAGGACGATCACCAGCATCGGCCTGTTCATGGCCGCCGGATCTGCCGCGGCCGGATAGCCGTGCTTGCGGATCGCGTCGGTCATCGCCTTGTTGAACTCGGCAGCCTTCGTCTTCATCTGGTCGGCCGGCAGACCCGTGCCCGCGAAGGACGCGACGGTCTGATCGCCGATCTTGATGCTCGCAACCGTGCCGGCCGGAGCCGCCTGGTTGGAGTAGTTCACCGAGTTGCGGGCGAGGAAGCTCTTCGCGATATCGCACGAAGAGGTGAAAGCCGCGGTGCCGACCGGATTGAACTGGAACGAGCATTCCGCCGGATTGGCGATCACGGTCACGGGCGCCGAGATCTGCGCCTTTTCGAGCGCAGGGTTGGCGTAGTGCGTGAGCAGACCGAAAGCCGGGAAGTACGTCAACGCCGCGAGCAGACAGCCGCCGAGGATGATCGGCTTGCGGCCGATCTTGTCGGAGAGCCAGCCGAACACGATGAAGAACGGCGTGCCGATCAGAAGCGACAGCGCGATCAGGATGTTCGCGGTCGTCGCATCGACCTTCAGCGTCTGGGTCAGGAAGAACAGTGCGTAGAACTGACCCGTGTACCAGACCACGGCCTGGCCGGCGGTACCGCCGAGGAGCGCGATCAGCGCGACCTTGGCGTTTTCCCAGCGGCCGAAAGCTTCCGCGAGCGGGCTCTTCGACGTTTTGCCTTCCGCCTTCATTTTAGCGAAGGCCGGGCTTTCCTGCAGCGTCAACCGGATCCAGACCGAGATGGCGAGCAGGACGATCGATAGCAGGAACGGAATGCGCCAGCCCCATTCGACGAACGCCTTTTCACCCATCCAGGTACGCGTGCCGAGAATGATGAGCAGCGACAGGAACAGACCGAGCGTTGCCGTGGTCTGAATCCACGAGGTGTAGAGACCGCGCTTGCCGTTCGGTGCGTGTTCCGCGACGTAGGTCGCAGCACCGCCGTATTCGCCGCCGAGCGCCAGACCCTGCAGAAGACGCAGGCCGATCAGGATGATCGGTGCCGTGATGCCGATGCTTGCATAGCTTGGCAGCAGGCCGACGATGAAGGTCGACAAGCCCATGATCACGATGGTGACGAGGAAGGTGTATTTGCGGCCGACGAGATCGCCGAGACGGCCGAAGAACAGCGCGCCGAACGGGCGGACTGCGAAACCGGCAGCGAACGCCATCAGCGCGAAGATGAAGGCGGCGGTCGGGTTAACGCCCGAGAAGAACTGCGCAGAGATGATCGCTGCGAGCGATCCGTAGAGATAGAAATCGTACCATTCGAAAACAGTGCCGAGCGAAGAAGCGAAAATGACCTTCTTTTCACCAGCGGTCATTTTGCGGTTCTCGGCGGCCGCAGTTGTTACTGCATCAGCCATGAGCGTCCCCCAGGTTGGTTTGTCTTTAACGAGCACGCGGAGAGAATCCGTCCCGCGCTCTCGAAAGCAACGCTACGCAAGGGGGTGCGGCGGGTCGTGATACCAAGTCGTATTAGGCTAAAGGATGATGTGCGCCGCGGTAGGCTATGGAAAACAAAAAACAATTGCAGGAAAGAAGTAGGCCGGAACCTGCAAACCATACGTAAATATATTCAGGAACGGGACAGCGGATTGTCAGTGAAGCCTGGCGGTGCGGCTCTCATGTGCTCGCAGGAGCCAGCCGACCGTATCGAGAATTTTCCCGCGCTCCCGCCAACTCGCCTTGGCCCAGTAGCGAGACCGGAGAAGCTCGGTCGCTTTCGCAACAAGAGGTCCCGACGCATCCCGTTCGTCGATCCTGCCAAGCTGGGCCAGATATTCGTCGCGAAGCGCAACGATCTCGCGTTCGTCCACGGGAGCCTGACGGCGTAACAGAGCTTCGAGCTTTCGTGCTGGCATTGGCTTATCTTACAGTGCGGCAAGGAGCCCGCGCTATAAAAAAGCTAGTGTTGCGTTGACTTTACCCCGACGTCATCCGTCGAAAGTCGATATCCGACGCCGAGTTCGGTCAGGAGCAGCTTCGGCTTTGTCGGGTCGGCCTCGATTTTCTGGCGCAGCTTGCGGACAAAAATCCGCAGGTAATGCGAGTCCTGATCGTGGCCAGCGCCCCAGATTTCGTTGAGCAATTGGCCATGCGTCACGACGTTCCCCGCGTGCTGCGCGAGAATTTGCAACAGGCGGAATTCTTTCCGGGTGAGCGAGAGCCGCTCTCCATCCACGAATACCGAACGATTGGCGAGATCGACGACGAGGCGACCCAGATTAACGACAGGGTCGCCGCTTTCGTTTCGCGTATGCCGACGGATTGCCGCGCGGGAACGCGCGAGCAGCTCGGCCATACCGAACGGCTTCACGACGTAATCGTCAGCACCCAGTTGAAGCAGCTTTACTTTCTCGTCTTCGTTCGATCGTACGGAGAGAACGATCACCGGCACGTTCGACCAGCTCCGCAACCTGGACAGCACTTCGGAGCCGTCCATATCCGGGAGCGCGAGATCGAGGATGACGAGATCCGGCGGGCGCATGGTCGCGTTCTTGATACCGTCATTCCCGTTGTCGGCGTCGTGAACGGAGAAGCCATCCATCTCGAAGCCGGCTCGGAGGAAGCGGCGAATTTGTGCTTCGTCGTCGACAAGCAGAACGGAAGGAGCGTGATTATTCATCTGAGGTCTCCGCTTCGCGGGCTGGAACTTTCGTTACCGGCATCGTGATCGTAACTTGGCTGCCTTGGTTCGGGCCCTTGCTCGAGGCTGCAATCGATCCGCCGCTTGCTTCAAGAAAAGCTTTGGCGATCCATATTCCCAGGCCGGAACCCGTCGTCGTATTGGCAAGGCGTTCGCTCCGGTAGAAGCGGTCGCCCAAGCGCTGCAGGTCTTCCGCCGTCATGCCGGCACCCTGATCGGAGATTGAGAACAGGATCTGATCATTTTCGTGGCCGATATCGACAATGATTTCGCTGTTTGCAGGCGAATATTTTGCGGCATTGCTGAGCACCTGTCCGATGGCCTGATCGAACAAGACGGGATCACCTTGAAACAGCGGAAGCCCGTCGGCAAGTTTTACGCGAACTTTACGTCCCGAGAGCGCACGGCTGCGACGTTCGATTGCAACGTTGACGATGTCTGAGGGATCGATCCACTCGCGCTTCGGGTGAATGCCTTCGCTCGAAATGCGGGTAGCATCGAGCAGGTTCTGAATGTCGTGGTTCAGGCGATCGGCTTCTTCGCGGATCACGTTTGCAAGTGTCGAAAGGCGTGGATCGCTTTTCACATTCTGCGCGTTGGCAATGACGGATGCGGCGCCGAGAATGGAGGCGAGCGGCGTTCGCAACTCGTGCGATACCGAGCCGATCAAGGCTTCGCGGAGGCGGTCGATTTCGTCCTGCCGGCGCAGGCGGGTCGCGAGATGGCTCGTCACCGCAGCGATGATCGTGAACAGGATAAGATCGACCTGATTGTCCCAGTTATGCGCGCGAAAATCGTAGATCGGCTCGTAGAAGAAAAACGAAGAGCAGGCGACGCTTATGAGCGCGGTGAAGAGCGCAGGCAGGAATCCCCAGCGGATCGCCAGAATGAATACCGGCAACAGATAGATGATGCCGACGTTCTGAAAGTTGATGCGATCCAGAAAAAGCGAGATTAGTAGTGTGGTGATGGCGACGAGCGCGACCGATACGCCTATCGGGAGCGAATAGCGCGCAATCAGGCTGTTTGGTTTAATGCTGCGGCGGATCCAGCGCGGGACCAGCATCGCAGTCAGCCTCGCGAGCGAATGGCGCGATCGGCGACGTAGAGCGCAAGCGCGGCGGCGTTGGAGACGTTGAGGCTCTTGATCGCGCCGCTAAGATCGATGCGCGCGAGCATGTCGCAGCTGTCGCGCGTGAGCTGGCGCAGACCTTTTCCTTCCGCGCCGAGCACAAGGGCGAGCGGGCTCGTGAGCTTCGCTTCGCTGAGATCGTTTTCACCTTCTTCGGCGAGGCCGACGAGGGCGAAGTCGCGCTCTTTCAATTCATTCATCGCGCGCGCAAGATTTTGCACAAGCGCGATCGGCACGTGCTCCAGGCCGCCGGAAGCCGATTTCGCCAGCACGCCGGTTGCTTCCGGCGAGTGGCGGGCCGTCGTCACGATCGCGGAGACATTGAAGGCGGCAGCGGTACGGACGATGGCGCCGAAATTATGTGGATCGGTGATCTGATCCAGCACGAGTACGAGCTTGTTGAGCGCAAGTTCGTGCAGACCCGGCGAGGGGAGTGCATCGGTGACTGCGAACAGGCCCTGATGCACGGCATCGGGCGTGAGTTTTTTATCGAGCGCGTCGGGCCGGACGATTTCCGGCTGCACGGGAAGCTCGATATTCGCTTCCTGCAAGCGGTGAAGCGCGTTTTCCGTGAGAATCAGGACCCGGAACCGGCGTGCGGGATTCTTCAGCGCCTCGGAAACCGGATGCCAACCGTAGAGAATCGTGTGGTCGAGCGGCACCTTGCGCCCGTCATGACCGAAGACGCGCCGTCCGGTCAGGGCGGCATTGGATTTTTGCGGTTTCTTGTGCGGTTTCCCGGGGCGTTCGGCCATTTCGGCTTTCCAAGGTGGAGCGGCATCTAGGCCGTCCGGCGGCTGCTTGGCAATTCGAGCGGCGGCGGAGGCTAAGGCGCTTTGAACAGAAGGCTTTTCGAGGGTTGACACCCCCCGAAGCGGCAACCATAAGTCCCGCCGCTGAACCTTGCGGTGGCGAGGTTTTTTGCGTTCTCCTCTTATATAGAGAGAAACCCGGATAAAGCCGGGGGAGTGTCCCGAGCGGCAAAGGGGGCGGACTGTAAATCCGCTGGCTATGCCTTCGCAGGTTCGAGTCCTGCCTCCCCCACCACTTTATTTTTCAATGGCTTAGGCTGTGTTTTCCGGGCCCCGGAAAGAGAACAGAAGCGGATTTGCGCTTTCCGTTTCTTTTGATGCGGCGATGTTGCAAAGAGAAGGCACCTGCAATTCATGAGGCGGGAAGTGATGGCTCGTTTCGGCAGACAGGCTCGCTCGATCCCCGGTCCGGCAGGTTCTGCACTTCTGCTCGCGATTCTGCTCGCCGGCTGCGCTTCGCGTCCCGGTCCGGAAGCGCTTGCGACGGTGGAAGCGCCCACCGGCGCGAAGCTCGTCAAGATATTCGTGGCGACCAATCGCGCGCGCGAAACCCCGGATTCGAACATTTTCACGGTCCGCAAAGCGCAGATGCTGAACTTCGCCGAGTTCACGGTCGCGATTCCGGAAAATCACCGCAACGGCCGCATCGAGCTGGCAGGGACTTCGGCGCAGACGAGATTCGCGGTGGTTGAACAGCATTCCCTAACCGGCGCGTCGTTCATCGATCGCGTCGGCCGTTTTGGCGGCAGGAAGCGGCAGGACGTCACCGTCTTCGTCCACGGCTTCAACAATAATTTTCAGGAGTCGCTGTTCCGGCTCGCGCAGGTCACGGCGGATTCCGGCATCGACACGGCGCAGATCCTGTTTTCATGGCCGTCGCATGCGCGCGTGACCGGCTATGTCGCGGACAAGGAATCGGTGACCTATTCCCGCGACTATCTTGCCGCGCTGCTTACCGGGCTTGCGGGAGATCCGCGGATTGGGCGGATTCGTCTGGCCGCGCACAGCATGGGCTCCTGGCTCGTGGCCGAAACTTTGCGTGAACTGCGGCTGGCCGGAAAGAACGCCGTTATTCGCCGCACCGAGGTTGTGCTTGCCGCGCCCGATATCGACGTCGAGGTGTTCGTCCAGCAACTGAAGGTGATCGGCCCGCTGTCGCCGCCGATGAAGATTCTGGTGGCGAAGGACGACCGCGCGCTGGAGGTCTCCGGCTTTCTCGCCAGTTCGATCCGGCGGGTCGGCGCGCTGGATGTCGAAGATTCCCGCGTGAAGGAGGCGGTGCTGCGCGCCCGGGTCCAGGTGATCGACATTTCCGAACTGTCTTCCGCCGACGGCCTCGGTCACGATCGCTTCGTTTATCTGGCCGGTATTTATCCCAATCTCACGCGGCATCCGCCGTTGGCGCGGGCGGGCGTGTTTTTGCTGGATACCGCGGGCGCATTGGTCACGGCGCCTGCTCATGCGGACCTCGTGCTGGCCGGGCCAGACTGAGTCTGCCGGAGTTCCGGAGACATGCCGGATATCCAGTGATTTGCCGGCGATTTGTGACGGTCAGGCAAAATTGCGGATCATCTTGGCGAAGCGCCGCGATGCCGTTAAAAGACCGCCGAATTCGCGGGTGTAGCTCACTGGTAGAGCAGCAGCCTTCCAAGCTGAATACGAGGGTTCGATTCCCTTCACCCGCTCCAGTTTAACGGACCAGAGGAAGTAGAAGAGCAGGGCCATGGCCAAGGAAAAATTTGAACGCAACAAACCGCATGCGAACGTTGGTACGATTGGACACGTTGACCATGGCAAGACGTCGCTGACGGCTGCGATCACGAAGGTGCTTGCGGAGACTGGCGGCGCGACGTTTACGGCCTATGACCAGATCGACA
>CAUJKG010000110.1 GCA_963205465.1 Pseudomonadota bacterium
TCCCGCTTAACGCGCCACTGCGGATGGAGCCTGCGAAAACCAGAATTTTCTTCATGCGCAATCCTTATTTCGCACGATACGTCCATACGCGCGCGGGGGGCAAATTCCGCCAGATCCGTTTCGACGCGGAGGTTTCGTAAAGCGGCGACGCCACCGGCAATGGCGAATTCGCGCCATAAGTAAACTGGATGAACGGCGCGCGCGGCCTGAGCAGCCGCATGGAAATCTCGATGAGCTTCTGGCGCTGTTCCTGCGCGAAATTAAGCAGCGGCAGACTGGAAACGATGGCCGCAAGCGGCGGCTTGGCATGCGCGCCGAGGGTCGCATCGAGTGCGAAGGCATCGCCCTCAACGACATTCACTTCGGGAAACCTGCGCCGCAGGCTCGCGCAAAAATCCTTGTCATATTCGACGAGCACAAGGCGTTTCGGATCGATGCCTCTTTCAAGAAGTGCCGCGGTGACCGGGCCGGTGCCGGGCCCGAGTTCGACGATCGGGCCTTCGAGCGCAGGATCGACGATGGCGGCCATGGCGCGAGAGAGCACGGGGCCCGACGGCGCAATCGCCCCGACCGTCTTGGGGTTACGGAACCAGGAAGTCAGAAAATTCAGAAGTGCGGGCTCTTGGGAAACTGGTTTGTTGCCGGGATGTTGCATGAGCCGCCGGTTCTTCCTCTCGAGTCTGATTCAGCACGGTTGAATCAGACACGTCCCTTATCTGTTTGATTGAGCATGATCTTTTCCGAAAACCGCTTCGCACTTTTCGGGATCATGCTCTACGCGCTGGCAGCGTGGCCTAGCGCCTTGCCGGCAGCACGGTCAAGCGACGCGGTTACTCGAAGAATTCGCGCATTTTTGCGAAGAATCCAGCCGACTCCGGCTGGGTATCCTTCGAGCTTTCCTTGTCGAATTCCTTGAGCAGCTCTTTCTGGCGTTTGGTCAGCTTCTGCGGGGTTTCCACCGCGACCTGCACATACATGTCGCCGTGCGCCCGCGAGCGCAGCACCGGCATGCCCTTGCCGTTCAGGCGGAAGCGTTTGCCGGTCTGGGTGCCTTCAGGGATTTTTACGTTGGCGCGACCGCCATCCACCGTCGGCACGTCGAACTCGCCGCCGAGGGCTGCCGTCACCATCGAAACCGGAACGCGGCAGTAAAGATCCGCGCCTTCGCGCTGGAAGATCTGGTGCGGCGAGACGGAAAGGAAAATATAGAGATCACCGGTCGCACCCCCGCGCGCGCCCGCTTCGCCCTCGCCACCCAGACGAATGCGCGTGCCGTCCTCCACGCCGGGCGGAATGTTGACCTCTAACGTGCGCTCCTTGACCACGCGGCCCGCGCCCGCGCAGCTCTTGCACGGATCCTTGATGACCGAGCCGCGACCCTGACAGGCGACGCAGGTGCGTTCGAGCGTGAAAAAGCCCTGCGCATGGCGAACGCGGCCCGCGCCCTGACAGGCCGTGCAGGTGACCGGCTGCGTGCCCGCTTTTGCGCCCGTGCCGGAGCAGGTTTCACAGGCGACATTGGTCGGCAATTCGATCTTCGCGGTCTTGCCGTGAAACGCTTCCTCGAGCGTGATCTCCAGATTGTAGCGAAGATCAGCACCGCGCTCGCGGCCGCCGGAGCGTCCGCCGCGCCGGCCGCCCATGCCGCCGAACAGATCGTCGAAAATATCGGAAAAGGCCGAGGTGAATTCCGTGCCGAAACCGCCAAAGCCGCCGGCACCCGAGCTGCCGTTCTCGAAGGCCGCGTGACCATAGCGGTCATAGGCCGCGCGCTTCTGCGCGTCCTTCAGGCAGTCATAGGCTTCATTGATTTCCTTGAATTTCGCTTCGCATTCCTTGTCGCCCGGATTGCGGTCGGGATGCCATTGCATCGCGAGCTTGCGATAGGAGGTCTTGATCTCTCCGTCCGACGCGGTGCGCGAGACGCTTAGGATTTCGTAATAATCGCGCTTCGACATCAGCCAGTACCGCGTAAAGAAATGGCCTTCGCCTGCTGCGGAATTTCGCTGCTGACGAAGGCCATGCTGGTTTCCTCAATCCGCGTTACGCGGATTTCTTCTTGTCGTCGTCGTCCTTCACTTCCGTGAATTCTGCATCGACGACGTCATCCTTCTTCGCGTTCGTATCGGCATTGCCCGCGGTGTTTTCCGCCGACTTCGCGGAATACATCGCTTCGCCGAGTTTCATCGAGGACTGCGCGAGCGCAGTAGTCTTTGCCTTGATGTCTTCGGCGTTGTCGCCCTTCACGGCCTCCTTGAGGTCGTTCAGAGCAGCCTCGTTCGAAGAATTGGTCGCGGCCTCAAGCTGGTCGCCGAACTCGGACAGCGACGTTTGGGTCGCGTGCACGAGTGCTTCGCCCTGGTTCTTGGCCTCGACGGTCTCGCGGCGCGCCTTGTCTTCGGAGGCGTGCAGCTCGGCATCCTTGACCATCTTTTCGATGTCGGCGTCGGAGAGACCTCCGGAAGCCTGAATGCGAATCTGCTGCTCCTTGCCGGTGCCTTTGTCCTTTGCCGAAACGTTGACGATGCCGTTCGCGTCGATGTCGAAGGTGACTTCGATCTGCGGCACGCCACGCGGCGCCGGCGGCAAGCCGACCAGGTCGAACTGGCCCAGGAGCTTGTTGTCCGCCGCCATCTCGCGCTCGCCCTGGCTCACGCGAATGGTCACGGCGCCCTGGTTGTCTTCGGCGGTCGAGAACACCTGGCTTTTCTTGGTCGGGATCGTGGTGTTGCGCTCGATCAGGCGGGTGAAAACGCCACCGAGCGTTTCGATGCCAAGCGAAAGCGGGGTCACGTCGAGCAGGAGCACGTCTTTCACGTCACCCTGCAACACGCCGGCCTGCACGGCCGCACCGATCGCAACCACTTCGTCCGGGTTCACGCCCTTATGGGGTTCTTTCCCGAAGAACTGCTTCACGATCTCCTGTACCTTCGGCATGCGGGTCATGCCGCCGACCAGAACCACTTCCTTGATTTCGCCAGCCGAGAGACCGGCGTCTTTCAACGCCTGCCGGCAGGGCTCGATGGTTTTCTGCACGAGGTCGTCGACCAGCGCTTCGAACTTCGCGCGGGTCAGCTTCATCGTCAGATGCTTCGGACCCGAGGCATCTGCGGTGATGAACGGCAGGTTGATTTCAGTCTGGGTCGCGGACGAAAGCTCGATCTTGGCTTTTTCCGCCGCTTCCTTCAGGCGCTGCAGCGCAAGCTTGTCCTTGCGCAGATCAATGCCCTGCTCCTTCTTGAACTCGTCAGCGAGATAGCTGACCAGACGCATGTCGACGTCTTCGCCACCGAGGAAGGTATCGCCGTTGGTCGACTTCACTTCGAAGACGCCGTCGCCGATTTCGAGCACGGAGATATCGAAGGTGCCGCCGCCGAGGTCATAGACGGCGATCATGCCCTGCTTCTGCTTGTCGAGACCGTAGGCGAGTGCGGCGGCAGTCGGCTCGTTGATGATGCGCAGCACTTCGAGGCCGGCGATCCTGCCGGCGTCCTTGGTCGCCTGACGCTGGGCGTCGTTGAAATAGGCGGGCACGGTGATGACGGCTTTCTCGACCTTGGAGCCGAGATAGGCTTCAGCCGTCTCTTTCATCTTCTGGAGAATGAAAGCGGAGACCTGCGAGGGCGAGTATTTCTTCTCGCCGTCGGAGAGCCAGGCGTCGCCGTTGTCGCCTTTGACGATCTGATAGGGGACGAGCTTCTTGTCCTTCTCGACCATCGGGTCGTCGTAACGGCGGCCGATCAGGCGCTTCACCGCAAAGAAGGTCTTTTCCGGGTTGGTGACCGCCTGGCGCTTGGCCGGCTGGCCGACGAGCCGCTCACCTTCATTGGTGAAAGCGACGATCGAGGGCGTGGTGCGCGCGCCTTCGGCGTTTTCGAGAACTTTCGGCGTCGTGCCGTCCATGACGGCAACGCAGGAATTGGTGGTACCGAGGTCGATTCCGATGACCTTGGACATGGCATACCTCTCATTTCCGGCAGGCCGACCGGGTCCGCTTTTCGGCACCCAAATGGCAACGGGCTAGAGCAGCGCCGTTCCCCTCGGCCCCCGCGTTGGGGATTTGCTGCGGCGAGTGCCGCAACTGTTCGGGTGGCATATAGGCAGGTGCTTTTTCGCCCGCAAGGCTTTGAAGCCGCTCAAAGCTTCGAAGAATCGCGTCCCGGACGGGCACGATAGACCGGTAAGGACCAGCCCCAAACCAGGGCGCCCGCGCGAACCCCAAAAGCCACAAGGAATCCAAGGGTTGCGCCGGTCCAGAACGGGGCACCCCAGGTTGCCAGCAGCACGAAGGTCAGCGCACCGGCAAAAGCGCAGGTGATGTAAAGTTCGCGGCGCAGGATCACGGAAGGCTCTCCCGCCAGCACGTCCCGGATCACGCCGCCGAAGGTCGCCGTCAACATGCCGAACGCCAGCGCATCGGCCGCACCCGCGCCCGCCGCGAGCGTCTTGGCAGCGCCCACCACCGAATAGGCGGCAAGCCCGGCGGCGTCCGCCCAAAGGAGCACGCGATAGCGCGACTCCAGAAGATGCGCGGAAAAATAGACCAGTACCGCAACCCCGAGCGGTATCCCGAGATAGGCCGGGTTGCGGACCCAGAACACGGGGATGTCGAGCAGGACGTCCCGGAGCGTGCCGCCGCCTATTGCCGTGACACCGGCGAAGAAAGCGAAAGCGACAATGTCGAGCTGCTTGCGCGATGCCGCCAGCGCGCCGGTCACCGCGAAAAGCGCGATGCCGACATAGTCGAGCGTCTGCAACAGCCACGAGACTTCGTTCATGCGCCCGACTAGGCGTTGCCGCCGCGGCTAAGTCAATTGGTCACGGACTTGCGGCGCAGGATCAGCGTCCGGTGCATTTGTGCCAGCGGAAAATAGTTTTCGAGTTCGCGCTTCAGGACAGCGTCGCTCATCGCCCACTTCATCCAGTCGAAGCCGACCTGCTCGACCAGAATGATATCCGGCTTACCCCGCCGGATATCTTCGATCAGAAGATTGCGATCATAGGCTTCGAGTTCGTCATAACGCGCGTGCTGCACCGGATCGCTGGTCTCTTCCTTGAGAATTTTCGCGTTTGCGGTGATCCATTGGCTACAGACACGACCAACCCATTTGCCGCCGAGTGCGCGGGTGAGCGGATGGCCCAGTGCGATGTCCGACGTAATTCCTATCACGGTCGGACGCGGCGCAGATTTTGCGATCACCTCGTAGATGGGGCGCATCGACTGCCACGGTCATCCACACGAATGTCGCGCCCGCGAGTAGCACGATTGAAAATGCCGGGACGATGCCTTTAGCCCACACGTCAACGCTTTCGCTATGGTTCGGCGTGAGCGGCCAGCGCTCCATAAACGCAACCGCAGCCGCGACGAAGGCGAGCGCCAGCATCGGATAGGCGTGGTAGGACCAGCCTTTCAACTGCACGTAATAGGAAATCGAGAAGCCAATACATGCGGCGAGCAGAAGCGAGAATGGCGGTTGCAATGCCGCCTTGCCCTTCAATCGCCAGGTCGTAACAAGCACAAGCGCGAGCATCGGTGTCGCGACCTGAAGAAGAAAGGGCCAGATTTCCGCTCGTGCCGGCACATAGATTTCCGCAACAAGCGGAAGCGTATGCGCCACGAACTCGGGATAGAAAACATAAACCGCCGCCGCATAGGCGGCCAGCAAAACAGCGGCGATCCAGTTCTCGAACGCGAAGAACACGCGCCAGTCCTTTACCTTCAACGCCGCCACCGCCGAAACCAGGATCACCGGAAAAACAAAGTGTGGCTTGATGATCGCGGTGACGCCCGCACCAAGGCCCGCGGCGAGAACAAAGAACAGCGATGGCGCGAGCGCTTTAGCGCGCACTGCCGCAACCGCCAGAAACGGCAGGAAGGTCATGAGCGCGATATGTTCGCGCTCGCCGAAATTCTGTGCAGGAAGGAGCAGAAGAACAGCGGCGAAAGCCGCGGCAAGCTGAAACATCGCCTGACGCGACAAGAACGTCCCGCCGCGTAAGATGGCCGCTGACACCGCGAGCGACGCAATCGCGGCCGCAAACACGAAGGCATCGACCATGAATTCCGGCCGCATGCCGAGAACGCGCGCGAGCCATACCGGCGTCATGTAGAGCCAGATCGATGCAGGCGGATTGACTTCGATATAATCGACGTAAGGCCGCTCACCGTTCAGCGCTTTTTCGCACAGCGTTATGAGCCAGCTCACGTAGGTGTTGGCGACGACGAAATTGCGCAACGCGATTCCGGCAACGAAGATCGCAAGCAGCGGAAGCCAGCGCGAAAGCCGGGAGGCCGCCGTACTTCCGGACGAGGCGTGCGTTTCGAGCGGCAGGGGTTTCGCGCTCATCCTGCGCGCCGTGCCGTGGTGCTTTTCGCGTCGTGTTTCGCCGCGGCCTCGAAGCCGGCGCGCTTGGCCACGACATAGAGCGGACGCTGCTTCACTTCCGAATAGATGCGGCCGACATAGAGCCCGACCATGCCTGTGAGCAGCATGTTCAAGCCGCAGAGGAACGAGACGATGACGACGGTCGAGGTCCAGCCACGCACGGCGTGATCGGTGAAGAGCCCGGTCGCGATCGCATAAAGCCCGTACAGCACCGCGAGCATCGAGACCGCGGCGCCGGCCCAGATCGCGAGCTTCAGCGGCGCATCGGAAAAGCTGACGACCCCGTTCACCGCCAGCCGCAGCATCTTGAAGAACGGATATTTGGTTTCGCCCGCCGCCCGCGCGGGACGATGGAACGCGACCTCACATTGCTTGAAGCCGAGCCAGGCGAACATGCCGCGCACGAAGCGGTCGCGTTCTGGCATGGCCTGGAACGCTTCCAGCACCTTGCGGTCGATCAGACGGAAATCGCCGACGTCGCGCGGAATGTCGATCGAGGAAAGCATGCCGAGCAGTCGATAGAAGATCGACGCGGTTTTCTTCTTGAAGGTGCTTTCGCCGTCGCGCGAGAGCCGGCGCGCTTGCACGATCTCGTAGCCTTCCTTCCAACGCGCGATCATCTCGCCGATGACTTCCGGCGGGTCCTGCAAATCCGCGTCCATCACCACGATGGCGTCGCCGCTGGCCGCGTCCTTCCCGGCGGTGATTGCGATCTGATGGCCGAAATTGCGCGAGAGCCGGATGAACCGGTAGCGCGGATCGTCCTTCGCCTTGGCTTCGAGAATGATGGAGGACGTATCGTGCGAGCCGTCATCGACGAAGATTGCCTCCGCAGGCGCATCGAGCGTCGCGAGCAGCTTCTCCAGCCGGTGCAA
>CAUJKG010000111.1 GCA_963205465.1 Pseudomonadota bacterium
TTGCCGGCTAGATAAGTGAACGGTTTAGGCTGGTCGTAGCGAACCGTGACCAGCCGGTTGCCGGCGACGATGAAGGTGATTGCGGTCGTGCCCGGCTTTTCCGTTTCGGTGTTGAAGAGCAGCGTCGCCGTCATGTAGCGCGCGCCGTTCTCGATATAGAGACGGCTGGAGATTTCGATCTCGTCCATTTCTTCGCGTGTCGGCACCATCACGCCGATCGCGCTTTCGACCAGCTTATCTTCTGTTGGGGTCGGCGCGACGAGATCGATCCAGATGGCGTCCGCAGGGCAGGGATCGCCTTCCTTTACTTCGATACGAACGAGGGAGGTGCCGCGCAGGACATGGGCAAAGAGCATGAAGAACCTGCAGGTAGGAGACTTCTGATTATGCCTCCACTACCGCGGCTTACAGTGTGCGTCCACAACGGCGCGTGTCTCGCGCCGTCATCTTGTTGTAAAGAACGTCTGTTCGCGAAATCAGAGCGCGAGCAGTTCGAGGTCGCGCAGGGTCACCACGCGCGGCTTCGGCGCATAGGCTTCGTTCTTCTGTTGACCGGTATAGGCAAGCGTCGCCGCAAGCGCCGAGATGCCGACCTTGCGGTATTGGCTTTCGAGGCCCGGGCGCCCGGACTCGCGTGCTTCGATCTTCGTGTTGGCGTTGGTTGCCGCAGACATTTTCTACTCCAGACCTTTCATCGTCCCCAAAGGACGCGCGTTCTCGCGCCCGACTAAGGCGCTTTTGCGTAGACGGCGAGGCTCGATTTCGTTGATTCGGCGAAAGATTCCGGCGATTTGCGCGCTCGCGCTGAACCACGGACACCTTGCTTAACAGCCGTTAATTGAAGCTTTCCAAACGCGGAGAACAGGGCAAATGCCCAAGCCATAAGCGTTAGCTCATGCGGCGCTGCGACATTTCTGCCACAGGATTTAATATCCAGCATGCGCAAGGCCTTGAGCCCTTTCCGCGAAAATTCAGTTCGGTTACTGACTGGCTAAGCTTGGGGGCAAGCGAACTTCTGGGTCTTTTGGAAATGCGGATTCGTCACCTTGCTTTCGTCCTGATGGCCTTCTCTTTGGCCGGGTGCATCAGCGACACGCTGGATCCAGTGCCGGAATCTGCGATTCCCGCGCGCGACCGGAAACTGATTGCCAGCGCTCCCTATCTGAATCACAAGCCGGATTCGGGCTGGCTGCGCCATCTGGTCGATTATCCCAGCAAGGATAAGCCGGGCACGGTGATCGTCGATACCGACAAGAAGTTCCTTTATCTCATCCAGCCGAACGGCAAGGCCTATCGCTATGGCGTGACGGTCGGCGAAGAAGGCATGGCCTTCAAGGGTGAAGCGCAGGTGCGGCGTAAGGCCGAATGGCCGGATTGGACGCCGACGCCGGATATCCTGAAGCGCTTCCCGAATCTTCCGAAATACGTGTCTCCCGGCCCGCATAACCCGATGGGGGCCCGCGCGCTCTATCTCTATCAGGGCAACAAGGACACGCTGTTTCGCATTCACGGCACCAACCAGCCAGAATACATCGGTCAGGCGATCTCTTCTGGCTGCATTCGCATGCTCAACGAAGACGTGATCGATCTCTACAATCGTGTGCCGCAGGGCGCGCTGGTCAGGGTTCTCTGATTTTAGCTGCGACTGGCGGTTTGGGGGCAAAAGGGCGCCGCGCAAGCGGCGCCCTTTTCCGTTAGCGCATGATCCTGAAAAGTGCGAAGCGGTTTTCCGAAAAGCATGCCCTCGGGCTCGACCCGAGGGATCATGCGCGAATAGAATGCTTTAGCGCTGCGGATGACGCGCGGGCTCCGGCGGCGCGGGTAACTCCCACTTGCAGAGACGATAACCGCCCCGGCGCTGTGCCAAGTCCATGTGAAAGTGGTCCTCGTGATACCCATCCGAGCCCGGACCCAACACCGTCGTGAACCTCGCGCACGCGCCGTGTTTTAGATCGGCAAGGAGCTGGATCGGAGTTTCACGGATATCAACACCAAACCGGCGGCCGTCCTTCATCACGATCGCGCGGATATCGATGGCGTTGGCGCGGCCGTGTTCGCTCATCCGCGCGCCGCGCACGTTATTGCGTGGACGGCAGTGATAAGAGGCGGCAACCTCGATACGCGCAATGCCGCTATAGGCGGCGGTGGCGGGAACCAGTTCCTCGCGAACCCAGTCGGCAACGGCTTCGGCGGTTTCACACCGGATCAGGGCCGAGGGCCTGAGCACGACTTCCTTGCCGTCTTTAAGCTTGATTGCCCGGATCGTGATCTGGCCGACCGCGCCGCAGCCGTTGTCCCACATCGCGGCCTGCGCCGGTTCGGCAATGAGCTTCTCGCGGGCGAGGACCGCTTTGCAAAGGCTGGCCGCCGCTGCGGCTTCTTCCTTCGAAACTGGCAGCAGGACCGGGAATCGCGGTCTGGCATCCCGGTGCAACGGCGCTTCCGCTGGGCGGGCTTCAGGCATCGGCGCCGTCATGGGCAAAATCAGCGCTTGCTCCTGCGCCAACGCGGGCCAACTCCATAAACCGGCGGCCAGACAGCACAGTAAAAACGAAGAAATTACGGACTGCTTCATTGCCTGCAGTTTCGCCTGCGAAGGACGCCAGCGCCAGTTTTCCTGCGGCTCCTCCCGCGCTAGTTTCCAAGGCAAAGGCGCGGGAAGGCGCCACGCAAGGGAATAAAGGAGAAGTGCCATGAAGGGCTTGATGCAGGACTGGCAGCTGACCTGCAACCGGATCATCGACCACGCCGCGATCCAGTATCCGAACCGCAAGGTGATCAGCCGTTCGGTCGAGGGACCGATTGTCGAGATCACCTATAAGGAAATCCGGGAGCGCGCGTTGAAAGTGGCGCAGCGCCTGGTTCAGGAGGGGATCAGGAAGGGCGACCGGATTGCGACGCTCGCGTGGAATACCGCGCGCCACCTCGAAGCCTGGTACGGAATCCTGGGCGCCGGCGCGGTGTATCACACCGTCAACCCGCGCCTCTTCGCCGAGCAGATCATCTACATCGTCAATCATGCCGAAGACCGGATGATGTTCGTCGATCTGACCTTCGTGCCGATCCTCGAAAAACTTGCCGACAAGCTGCCGACGATCGAGAAGTACGTCATCCTGACCGACAAGGCCCACATGCCGCAGACCGCATTGAAAAACGCGGTCGCATACGAAGACTGGCTCGCGCAGGCCGATGGCAAGTTTCAATGGGTCGCGGTCGACGAGAACGATGCCGCAGGCATGTGCTACACCTCCGGCACCACCGGCAACCCGAAGGGCGTGGTCTATTCGCATCGCTCGAACGTGCTGCATGCGATGGCCGCTTCGCTCCCCGACGTGATCGGGCTTTCCAGCCGCGACGTGGTGCTTCCCGTCGTGCCGCTCTTTCATGCGAACTCGTGGTCGCTTGCGTTCTCCGCGCCGATGACCGGCGCGAGCATGGTCATGCCGGGCGCGAAGCTCGATGGCGCTTCGATTTATGAGTTGCTGGAAACCTATCGCGTATCGGTCACTGCGGCCGTGCCCACCGTCTGGCTGATGCTGTTGCAGCATCTGGAGACGAACAAGCTCAAGCTGCCTTATCTGAAGCGCGTGTTGATCGGCGGTTCGGCGTGCCCGCGCGCGATGATGCAGAAATTCCAGGACGAATACGGCGTGCAGGTCACGCATGCCTGGGGCATGACCGAAATGAGCCCGATCGGCACCGCCGGATCGCTCAAGCCCGAGGTCGAGCATCTGAAGGGCGAAGCAGAACTCGACGTGAAGGAAAAGCAGGGCTTTTCGATCTTCACGGTCGAAATGAAGATCACCGACGACGAAGGCAACGAACTGCCGTGGGACGGTGTCAAGTTCGGCCGCCTCAAGGTGCGCGGACCTGCGGTCGCTTCCTCCTATTTCAAGGGCGAGGGCGGCAACATTCTCGACGAGAACGGCTTCTTCGATACC
>CAUJKG010000112.1 GCA_963205465.1 Pseudomonadota bacterium
ATCCGAGAGGATGATGATGTTGCAGCCCGACTTCACCGCGTTTTCCGCGCGATCGCAGAGCCGGTCGAGTGCGGCTTCGAGGCCGCCGGCGCCCTGTTCCGCCGGATAGGTGACGTCGAAGGTCTTCGAATTGAAGTGCGAGTCAACGTGCTCGCTGATCTCGCGGATCTTTTCGAGATCTTCGTTGGTCAGGATCGGCTGATGCGCTTCGAGGCGCTTGTGCTTCGACGCGCCCTTCATGTCGAGCAGGTTCGGGCGCGGTCCGATGAACGAGACCAGGCTCATCACGATCTCTTCGCGGATCGGATCGATCGGCGGGTTCGTGACCTGCGCGAAGTTCTGCTTGAAGTAAGTGTAGAGCGCCTTCGGCTTTTCCGAGAGGGCCGAAATCGGCGTGTCGTTGCCCATCGAGCCGATGGCCTCTTCGCCATTGGCCGCCATCGGGGTCAGCAACATCTTCAGGTCTTCTTCGGTGTAACCGAAGGCCTGCTGGCGATCGAGCAGAGAGAGGTTGGAGCGCGGCACCGCGTGCTTGGCGGTCGGCAGTTTCTCGACCACGAGCTGCGTCTGGTCGAGCCACTGCTGATAGGGATGGCTTGCCGCGATCTCGGCCTTCAATTCCTCGTCGGGAATGAGACGGCCCTTTTCGAGATCGACCAAGAGCATCTTGCCGGGTTGCAGCCGCCACTTCCGGACGATCTGGTCTTCCGGAACGGTGAGCACGCCCATTTCGGACGCCATGATGATGCGGTCGTCCTTGGTGATGAAGTAGCGTGCAGGGCGCAGGCCGTTGCGATCGAGCGTCGCGCCGATCTGGCGGCCATCCGTGAAGGCGACAGCGGCGGGGCCGTCCCACGGCTCCATCAAGGCTGCATGATATTCGTAGAAGGCGCGGCGCTTCTCATCCATCAGCGGATTGCCGGCCCAGGCTTCCGGGATCAGCATCATCATGGCGTGGCTGAGCGAGTAGCCGCCTTGGGTCAGGAATTCGAGCGCGTTATCGAAGCAGGCGGTGTCCGACTGGCCTTCGTAGGAGATCGGCCAGAGCTTGGAGATGTCGCTGCCGAACAAGGGCGAGGAGACCGACGCCTGTCGCGCAGCCATCCAGTTCACGTTGCCGCGCAGCGTGTTGATTTCGCCGTTGTGGGCGACCATGCGGAACGGATGCGCGAGCGACCAGGTCGGGAAGGTGTTGGTCGAGAAGCGCTGGTGCACGAGCGCGAGCGCGCTTTCGAAATCGGGATCGTGCAGATCGGGATAATAGGTGCCGAGCTGGTCGGCGAGGAACATGCCCTTGTAGATCACCGTGCGGCACGAGATCGAAACCGCATAGTAATCGGCGAGTCGCCGTTCGCGCTTGTTGTAGATCTTGTTCGAGATGACCTTGCGCAGCACGTAGAGGCGACGCTCGAAATCGTCTTCGCTGGTGACAGCGGCCGGCCGGCCGATGAAAACCTGCACATGCACGGGCTCGGTCGGCTTCACCGACTCGCCGAGCGTGGAGTTGTCGGTCGGGACGTCGCGCCAGCCGAGCAGCTTCATGCCTTCTTCGGCGATCGCTTCAGCGTAGATATCGATGATGACCTGACGCCACTGCGGTTCGCGCGGCAGGAACAGGTAACCGATGGCGTATTCGCCGGGCGCGGGAAGTTCGAAGCCGAGCTGCTTCGTCTTCTTTGCAAGAAACTTGTGGGGAATCTGAACCAGAATGCCGGCGCCGTCGCCGGCGCGCGGATCGGCGCCGACAGCGCCGCGATGTTCAAGATTTAAAAGAATGTTCAGTGCGTCTTCGACGATCTGGTGAGACTTGCGGCCTTTGATGTCGGCAATGAAGCCGACGCCGCAGGAGTCTTTCTCGTCGCGGGGATCGAACAGGCCCTGGGCTTCCGGCGCACGCCAATCCGCGCGCTCGGCTTTCCTGCCGAGGGCCTGCATACGATCCTGCGATCCCGATCCCCCGCGCCATACCGACTGCATTGTACTGCCCCTTTTAACGCTTCTAAGTCTTCAAGTTTCGGCGGTGCCCCGCACTCCGCGCCGCCTTCGGCTCGTGTCCGGGTTCCGCGATTTTTCATGATCGCGCGGGCTGCCAAGTCAAAACGCCTTGGCTAGTCCGCCGTGCAAGTCTGCGCCGCTCCGGCCAGCCCGCCGGACGCGAACGCTTCCGGCTTGTCTTCTTTGCGCGCCGGTCGCCTTCGTTGCTGTTCCTAAAACTAGGACAGTATTGCTGTCTAATACATTGGCAGATTTCTTTTCAGCCCACAAGCAACCTGCATAATTTTCTTGCCGGTTGTTGCGGCCTTTCAGACTCTTGCGAATGAAAATGTCGTGTATGTGTTATTTTCTGAAATTATCTTCCGGAAAACAAGCCGCATAGTGAAATTGAACGCTATGTGGATAGAATTCCAGCAGGGAGCTGCAATTGAAATCCGCTGGGACAGGCATTCTCGCAGGGCTGCGCCGGCCGTTGGGCTGGATCGCCGCCTATGCGCTCGTCCTCCAGCTTCTCCTCAGTGCTCTCGCCGGGGCGCAGTTCTCCGCGCAAGCAGCGGACCAGAACTGGTCCTTCTTCGAAATCTGTTACGGCAAAGGCGCACCTGACGGCGAATTGCCGGAGGGCAAGCCGGACAAGCAGACCAGCAAGTCGTTCTGCTGCGCCGTGTGCGCGAATGCGGTTGCTGTCGCCGCGCCTCC
>CAUJKG010000113.1 GCA_963205465.1 Pseudomonadota bacterium
CGATCGGCCGTTGCCCGTTCAATATGCCCTGTGGCTGGGTAAGGTGCTGCACGGCGATCTCGGCGTTTCGATCGCGACCGGACGGCCGGTGGCGTCCGAAGTTATCTCCGCCGTCATCAACAGCATGATCCTGGCCGCGGCTGCGACGCTGGTCGGCTTCACGTTCGGCTGCTTGTTCGGTTTCGCGGGCGGATATTTCAACAACACATTCATCGACCGGATCACCTCGACGGTCTCGATGCTCGGCGTCAGCCTGCCGAATTACTGGCTCGGCTTGGTCCTTGTCATCATCTTCTCTTCATTGCTCGGCTGGCTTCCGCCGACGGGTGCCGGGCCTGACGGCGATACGGCGTGGCGCCCCGATCTCGCGCACATCAAGTTCATCATCATGCCCGCGCTCACGATGGCGGCGATCCCGATGGGGATCATTGCGCGAACCACGCGCGCCCTCGTCGCGGAGATTCTGCGCCAGGATTTCGTGATGGCGTTGCGTGCCAAAGGCATGAGCGAGTTCGCGATCTTTCGCCACGTCGTCAAGAACGCGATGCCGACGGCGTTGGCCGTGATGGGCATTCAGTTCGGTTATCTGCTCGGCGGATCGATCCTGATCGAAACCGTGTTCTCCTGGCCGGGCAGCGGGCTTCTTTTGAACTCGGCAATCTTCCAGCGCGACATTCCTCTGCTGCAAGGCTCGATCCTCGTGCTGGCGCTGTTCTTCGTTTTCCTGAATCTAATCGTCGATGTCGTTCAGACCGCGCTCGATCCCAGAATTGCGAGGCACTGATGACGACGACGAGCGGAACCTCCGATCCATCTGAACACATTGTCGTCTCCGGCTACGGCCGGAACGTGATCAGAAAGCTGTCGCGCAATCCGCTCGCGATGATTGCGGCGTTCATTCTGATCGCAATTGTGCTGATCGCGGTTCTGTCGCCGTGGATCACGCCAATGGATCCGTACCGGACCTCGATGCTCCGGCGGCTTCGTCCGATCGGCGATCCGGTGTTCTGGCTGGGTTCGGACGAACTCGGCCGCGACATGCTGAGCCGCCTGATGCTGGGCGGGCGGCTGTCGCTTCTGATCGGTTTGACCCCGGTGATCTCCGCTTTCGTGATCGGCTCGACGATCGGCATTGTCGCGGGCTATGTCGGCGGCTGGCTCAACACCATTCTGATGCGGATGATCGACATACTCTTCGCGTTTCCGTCGGTACTGCTCGCAGTCGCGCTATCCGGCGCCTTGGGCCCCGGCATTTTCAATACCATCGTCGCGCTGACCTTTGTCTTCATCCCGCAGATCGCGCGGGTCGCGGAAAGCGTTACGGCGCAAATTCGCAACAGGGACTATGTCGACGCCGCTCGTCTTTCGGGCGCATCATCCCTTACCATCGTGAGGGTGCAGATTCTGCGGAACGTGCTCGGTCCGATCTTCGTTTATACGACCAGCCTGCTCAGCGTTTCGATGATCTTGGCGGCCGGCCTGTCCTTCCTCGGTCTTGGCGTTCGCCCGCCGGAGCCCGAGTGGGGGCTCATGCTGAGTACGTTGCGCAGTTCGCTTT
The DNA here is from genome assembly GCA_963205465.1 of Pseudomonadota bacterium. Classification (GTDB taxonomy): domain Bacteria; phylum Pseudomonadota; class Alphaproteobacteria; order Rhizobiales; family Xanthobacteraceae. The sequence continues at coordinate 1,559 of CAUJKG010000113.1, forward strand.
ATGTGAACCCGTTTGTCGCGGCGCTGCCGGGGCTTGCGATCTTCATTGTCTCGCTGTCGTTCAATATTCTATCGGACGGGTTGCGCTCCGCCATGGAAGTGAAGGAATGAGCGGGATCATTCGCCACGCGCCCTTGTTGCGCGTTCGCAATCTCGTCAAACATTTTCCGACGAAGCGCGGCTTCGGCGGTAAGAAGGAGTTCGTACGGGCCGTCGATGGCGTCGATTTCGATGTGCTGCGCGGCGAGACCCTTGGCATCGTCGGGGAGTCGGGTTGCGGAAAATCGACCACGGCCCGGTTGATCATGGGTCTCGGCGAGCCGGATGCCGGGGAAGTCGCTTTCGAGGGCCGCGCGATCGGCTCGCGCGCCTTGCCGCTTCGTGAATATCGCCGCAACGCGCAGATGGTGTTTCAGGACAGCTACTCCTCGCTCAATCCGCGCATGACGATCGAGGACTCGATTACTTTCGCCCCGCGTGTGCATGGGGAAAGCGCCCGTTCCGCCTCGGAGAAGGCGCGCGCCATGCTCCGCAGGGTAGGGCTTGAACCGTCTCGTTTCATCGCGCGCTATCCGCATGAATTGTCCGGCGGGCAGCGGCAGCGCGTGAACATCGCGCGGGCGCTCGCCATGAAGCCCAAACTGATCGTACTCGACGAGGCGGTTTCGGCGCTCGACAAATCCGTCGAAGCGCAGGTGCTGAACTTGCTTCTCGATTTGAAGCGCGAGTTCAACCTTACCTTCGTTTTCATCAGCCACGACCTGAATGTCGTCCGCTTTATCTGCGACCGTGTCGTCGTGATGTATCTTGGCCGCGTTGCCGAGACCGGACCGTCGGAGAAGGTGCTCTCCGCGCCGGCGCATCCCTATGCCGAGGCGCTGCTCCAGTCGATGCCATCGCTGGATCCGAGAAAGCGCACGACCGGCGCGCCGCTTTCCGGAGATCCGCCCAGTCCGATTGCGCCGCCACCCGGATGCCGCTTCAATCCGCGGTGCCGGATTGCGGAAGGGATTTGTACGCAAGTGGTGCCGCCGCTCGAAGGTCTGGAATTGGAACATCGGGTGGCTTGTCTCGCTCGCCAGCCGGGTTCCGGTCATTCGCTCGCTTCATCGCGGGGTGCCGCATGACCGATCAGGCAAACCTCGCCGTCGAAATTTCCGACCTTTCGGTCACCTTTGCGAAACGCATTCGCGCCGTCGATCACGTCAATCTGGTGCTCCCGAAGGGTATTGCCGTGGCGCTTATCGGCGAGTCCGGATCCGGCAAAAGCGTGACGATGCGCACGATCATGCGATTGGACTCCGCACACAACACGACGATCGAAGGCCACATCTTCGTCAATGGCCGCGACGTCATGGGCATGAGCAAGCGCGAGCTCACGAGCTTTCGCGGGCGCGAAGTGGCGATGATCTTTCAGGATCCGTTGCTCGCATTGGATCCGGTGTACACACTGGGTGATCAGATCGTCGAGGCGATCAGGCAACATGAGCCGGTCGGCAAAGCCGAGGCGCTGAAGCGCGCGCAAGAGTTGTTCGAGCGCGTCCGTATTCCAAGTGCGAGACAACGGCTCGACGCCTATCCGCATGAGATGTCGGGCGGCATGCGCCAGCGCGCGATGATCGCGCTCGCGTTGTCCTGCCGTCCGAAAGTGCTGCTGGCCGACGAGCCGACAACGGCGCTCGATGCGACCGTGCAGATTCAGGTATTGTTGCTTCTGCGCGAGTTGCAGAAGGAGTTCGGTCTTTCGACCGTTTTCGTGACCCATGACCTCGGCGCCGCCATTGAAGTGGCCGACCGTATCGCGGTGATGTATGCGGGGCGGATCGTGGAAGAGGGCACCGCCGAACAGGTCGCGCTCGATCCACGCCATCCTTACACGATTGGTTTGCTGCGAAGCCGGGCGGATGGCGCGCTCAAAAAGGGCGAACGGCTCAACACCATTCCCGGCAGTCCGCCGGATCTCTCCACTTTGGGCGTAAGCTGCGCTTTCGCGGAACGATGCGGCTTTGCCGACGAGCGT
>CAUJKG010000114.1 GCA_963205465.1 Pseudomonadota bacterium
GTTTGCAATACTCTCCGTCAAGCAGAGACACTTATTACCACGCCTATTACGGTACGCTGAGGTAGCTAAGTGGTAGAGCACTCCCTTGGTAAGGGAGAGGTCGAGAGTTCAATCCTCTCTCACAGCACCAGTTTCTTTTCCCATCAGCCAGCGCCCCGCGAAGGGCAGCAATAGCGCGATCAGGATGAAGCGCGCGAGATGATGCGCGCCGACGAAAGCCGGATCGAGCCCGATCATGAAGGCGAGAATCGTCATCGCTTCCAGTCCGCCTGGCGCAAAGGCGATGATCGTTTTTCCGAGACTCTCGCCGGAGAGCCAGGCCGCCAGGAACGCAAAAGCGGTGCAGACAGCGAGCGCGACGACGAATGCGCCGATCGAATCGAGCAGCAACTTCCGGATCATGGCCGGTGTCGTTCCCGCAAAGCGCGCTCCCGTGAACGCGCCCAGCACGACGAAAGAAGACAAAAGCAGAAAGGACGGAATGTTCCCCTGCATGTAGCCCGTACCGTGCAGAAATCCGTTCACGATCAGCGGGCCGATCAGGAGCCCGCCCGGCACGCGCAGACGTTCGGCGACGAGTGCCGCGATCACGCCGGTGACCACCATGATCAGCGTATCGGCCAGTGTCGCGACATGGACACCGGCCATCGGCGGCATGGCGCCGGTCGACGCGGAAAGCCCGGCCGAAAGCAGCAGCCCCGGCAAGGCGGCGATCAGCAGAAATACCCGCACGGTCTGCACGAAGGCGACCATGCGGACATCGACCTTCGCGTCGGCGGCCATCGCCAGCACGGCGGAGAGTGCGCCCGGCGCGCTCGCGTAAAGCGTCTCGTGATACTTCCATTTGGAGACGTAGCGCAGATAGAGCATCACCGCGCCCATCGCGACCGGCAGCGAAAGCGCAAGCAACGCAAGCGTAACCGGCCAGGTGCGGATTCCGGCGATGGTTTCCGGCGTCACCGAAGCGCCGAGCGAGATGCCGAGCACGATAAAAATAAGCTTGCGAAGCGCATCGGGTACATAAACCGGCACTCCGGCCAAGGCGAGTACGGTTACGGCGACGAGCGCTCCCGCGAGCCAGGCTGCGGGAAGATTGAAATAAGCAAACACCCCGCCGCCGAACGCTCCGGCCAGAAGCGTCAGCGCGGCGACGACGAGCGGCGAAGGGCGGCGCCATGAATCGACAGGAGGCATTGCGTTGGAAGCGTTCCGATCAGCTCTCAGGTGGTACAGGCGTGAGCGCACGGGTCAATAGCGGCGCTTTTTTCGGCCGGACCACGGTGACGGAGCAGGCCGACTCGGCCGCCACTTTCGCCGAGACGCTGCCGAGCAGGTTTCTCATGAACGAACTCTGCCGCGCGCCGATCACGATGTGGTCGACATGATTGATGCGCGCAAATTCGAGCAGCGCCGAAGCCGGATCGATCGCCGCGAGCACATGGACCGTCAGCCGCGGCGCGCCGAGTTCGAGCGGCGCCGCCCAGCTCTGCAACCTGACCATGCGCTCGATGCGCTTATTGTTGCCGGCCTCGTCGAGCGATGTGTCGAGCGCAATGAGATTTTGCTTCAAAATATTGACGCAGGCCAGACGTGCGTCCGGACTTGCAGCCATCAGCCGCCCGGCATGCACGCGCACCGCTTCGTTGATTTCGCTGGCGCCGCCGGAGTCGATGGCGGCCATGATGATCGGCGCGTTCGGCAACGTGACGGCGGTGTCGCGCACGATGCTGCGCTTCAGTTCCGGGTTGAAGCGTCGGCGCAAGACCACGGAGAACGGATCGCGCTTCAGCTTCTGCGAACGCGCGGTCAGCTTGACCTGATCCGGATGTGTCAGATCGAAAGCCAGATGCGACATCTCCGGGTAGCGCCACTCCGGCTCCCGCTCGAGGCAGCGAAGCACGATTTCCTGCAGCCACGGCGGATAATCGGCACGCAGGCTGCGCGGCGGGTACGGATCGCGCCACAACCGGCGCCGCATCGCCCACATCGTCTCGCCTTCGCCGAACGGACGTTCGCCGGTCGAAAAGAAGTAGAGCAGCGCACCGAGCGCGAATTGATCCGAGCGCGCGTCCTTGCGCACGCCGAGTAGTTGCTCGGGCGCCATATAAGGCGCGGTGCCGTAAGGCAGGCGGAACTCTTCCTGCATCAGATCGGGGAGCTGACGGTGATGCGACAGTCCGAAATCGATCAGCACCGCCTCGCCGCCGGGGCGAAGCATGATGTTGCTCGGCTTCACGTCGAGGTGGATCACGTTCTGACGATGCAGATCCTGCAACGCGGCGGCGATGCGGCTGCCCAACGCCGCGACGTCGGAATAACCGAGCGGCAGGTTTTCAATTTTTTCGAGCAGCGTGGTGCCTTCGATGCGCTCCATCACCAGATAAGGCTGCCTGGAAAAATCTCCCGACGCGATGAATTGCGGCACGTGCGGACTGGAGAGGCGCGGCAGGATCATCTGCTCCATCTCGAAGCTGACGATCGCTGCCGGGTCCTGCCCTTCCCCGGCATAAGGCACCTTCATCAGCATCGGCCGGGTTTCGCCGGGCTTCGTCACGCTCCAGAGCGAGGCCATGCCGCCCTGATGCAGGCGCGCTTCGAGCGTGAAGCCGTCGATCGTGACCCCCGGCGCGAGCGCGAGCGCTGCCATTCGCTATTGACCTACGCGCAGCCGTTCGGCGACGCGGAACGGCAGACCGGCGTCGATGATTTTTCTGGCGGCCTTATCCACGTCATAGGCCGCACGACGATAGGTTATGGTCGCGCTTTCGGTATCGAGGATCGCATAAGAGGCATCCGGATTGCCGTCGCGGGGCTGGCCAACCGCACCCAGAACGATCAGCCACTTGCGGTTCGGCAGCAACGGGATCGGAACATCGGCCACGGGCGTGAAGGCCGTCATCTTCTCGGTCGCCGACATCGAATAGATCGCTGGCCGGTGGATATGACCGCAGATGGTGATGGCGGAGGAGACCGCGCGCAGGCTTTGCGCGGCGGTGTCGACGCTGTCGACATAATGCCAGGCCGCAGGCTTGCTCGCGTCGGCATGTACGAGGAGACGGTCGCCCTGTTCGACGGCGAGCGGCAGCGACTTCAGGAAATCCTGCTGCGGCAGCGAGAGCTGTTTTCGCGTCCATTCGATCGCCACCTGCGCGACCGGGTTGAAGCCGGGGTCGCGCTTGGCAACGGCGGCGTCATGATTACCGAGCACGGCCGTCGCACCGGCCGCGATCAACTCCATGACCTTGTCGGTGGCCCATTCAGGATCGGCACCATAGCCGACATAATCGCCAAGCAGCGCGACTGCGTCGAACCCGGTTTCGCGCGCACCGGCGAGGCAGGCTTCGAAGGCCTCGCGATTGGCATGAATGTCCGAGAACAGCGCGATGCGCACTTCAACGAAACTCCGCAGTCGACCTTATCGCTAGATACCGGCGGCCCCGAAAA
>CAUJKG010000115.1 GCA_963205465.1 Pseudomonadota bacterium
GCCGCGCGCTTATATCGCCGGCATCTGGGCGTCGATCGTGATCTCGGTGGTTTTCATCGGCGCCTATGCCTGGCGCGTGGCCGATGAGACGCGAAAGCTTTCCGATGCGCTGGCCGCGACCGAACTCGTGCTCGCCCGCGAACAGCAGATTTCCGCAATCGACGGATTAGCCGCTGCCGCCGCGCACGAACTCGGTACACCGCTTGCGACCATTGCGCTGGTGGTGCGCGAACTTGAGAAAGCGATGCCCGAAACCTCGCCGCACGGTGCTGACATCAAGCTTCTGCGTCAGCAGACCGAGCGCTGCCGCACGATCCTGCGCACGCTGACGTCTCTGGAGTCGGGACTTGCGCCGTTCGACCGGATTCCGCTCTCGCATCTGATCGAGGAAGTCGTCTCTCCCTTGCGCGATCTCGATACCGAGTTCGAGATTCGTCTGCCCGAGGAGCGTGCCCGCGAGCCGGTGGTGGGCCGCAATCCCGCGATTCTCTACGGCCTTGAAAGCATCGTCGAAAACGCGGCCGATTTTGCGAAGCAGAAGGTCGTCATCGAAGCGGCGTGGGACGATGAGGAAGTGAACATCGCCGTCGCCGACGACGGCCCCGGCTTCGCGCCGGAAATCCTGGGCCGTATCGGTGAGCCTTATCTGCGGGCGCGCGGCCAGAGCCTGCTCAGAAAAGGAAAAGGCGAGGAAGAGGGCGGGCTTGGCCTCGGCTTTTTTATCGCCAAGACCCTGCTCGAGCGGGGTGGTGGCACGCTGCGGGTGGAAAACCGGCCATTGCCGCAGACCGGAGCGGTGGTGCGGTTGCGCTGGCGGCGGGACGCACTGGAGTCCTTGAACGATACAACTCCTGCGGGAATCGGCCTTACTTCTGTACCTTCCCTTGCCAGCGGCGGCTCGCCGCACTAAATGTCGCAGGGACGGGCGAAGCCCGCTTTTTAGTCACCACAAAGCGGACGAAGACGCGGTTTGACGCCGCAGAGTGAGATTATGGAGCATTTTGCAATGGCCGGAGCCAACGGCCTCGGAACGGACAAGCAGCTTTTAATTGTCGATGACGACAAGCCTTTTCTGGAGCGGCTGGCCCGCGCCATGGAGGGACGGGGCTTCGAGGTATCGACCGCCGACACGATCGCGGATGGTCTGGCCCGGGTGAAAGACAACCCGCCCGCCTATGCAGTCGTGGACATGCGGCTCGGCGACGGCAACGGCCTCGACGTAATTTCCGCCCTGAAGGAAAAACGCCCTGAAGCGCGCGGCATCGTGCTCACGGGCTACGGCAACATCGCAACCGCGGTCACCGCTATTAAGCTCGGCGCGGTGGACTATCTGGCAAAGCCGGTCGATGCCGACGACATCTATGCCGCGCTGACCGCGACCCCGGGCGAAAAAGCCCCGCCGCCGGAGAAGCCGATGTCGGCCGACCGCGTGCGCTGGGAACATATTCAGCGGGTCTACGAACTTTGCGAGCGCAATGTTTCCGAGACCGCGCGCCGGCTGAACATGCATCGCCGCACCTTGCAGCGGATTCTCGCGAAGCGCGCGCCGCGCTGAACGAGAGACTGCGTGAAAAGCGCCTCATGGTGACGAGCCATACACAAGTCGGCCCAAGCCGACTTGTGTTGGCGTCTCGAAACTATCTCGCTTAGATCAACTCGCTGTTGAGCTTCGGATCGTTGATCGCGGAAAGCCGTGACAGCGAAATGCGCGCGAGCCGCAGCATCAAGGCTTTGCGCGTCGCGGCGACCAGCGGATGCGCACCCGCCTCGCGCAGGATCGCGCCGCCATATTCATCGACCACCATCAGCCCTGTATCGCCGGGAAGGACTTCTTGCGGAAAATCGCAATCGACCGCGAAGAACAGCCGGTCGCAATGCGCGCGATACTCGTGCCACTTCTGGTCGGTGCGGAAATCGTTGAGGCAGGACTTCACTTCGACGATCCAGATTTCGCCGGACGGGCCGATCGCGGCGATGTCTGCGCGCCGGCCTGACGGCAGCGGCAGTTCGATCACCGACGCATAGCCCATCGCATGCAGGAGCCTGATCGCGCCACGGCAGATTTTCCGCGCGGGCTCGAAATTGTTTTGGCCGAAAAGCGGCGGGAGCGGGACTGGATTTGTCATCGTGCGCGATTCCCAAGCGTAGCAATCGCGCGGTTTGCGAGGAAGCGGGAAAATTTCGCCGTGCTTCGCCGTCTTGGACGGCGGCGAATTTTGCCACATCCGCGCCCGCGCTTTGCCCTTGTTCCATCGACCTTCGGCCCCCATCGCGCGGGAACATCCGCAGCGTAAATTTTGGGAGAGGGATTCATGAGAAAAACGCTGACTGGTCTCGTCCTTGCGATGGGACTGATCGCGCCGCTTGTGGCGCAACCTGCTTACGCGCAGAAATCGGTCGTGGAGGTCGCTTTCGTCCTCGACACCACCGGTTCGATGAGCGGCCTCATCGAAAATGCCAAACGCAAGATCTGGTCGATTGCAACCTCCGTCGTGGATGCGAACCCGGATGCGGAAGTGCGCATGGCGCTGGTCGCCTATCGCGACATCGGCGATGAGTTCGTCACGAAGAAATTCGAGCTGACCACGGACATTCAGGGACTTTACGCCGAGCTTCTGAAGTTTCGCGCCCAGGGCGGCGGCGACTGGCCGGAAAGCGTGAACGAAGCGCTCGACGTTGCTGTTACCAAGCTCAACTGGTCGCAGGAGAAAGAAGTCCGCCGTATCGTGTTTCTGGTCGGCGATGCCCCGCCGCATATGGATTACAAGCAGGACCGCAAATATCCGGAAGTGCTGAAAGACGCCAAGGCCCGCGGCATTATCGTGAACGCCGTGCAGGCGGGGCCTGCGCGCGAGACCGAGCGCTTCTGGCGTGAGATCGCGCAACTCGGCGACGGCAAATACATTCCGATCCCGCAGGATGGCGGCGTTGCGCTGATCATCGAAACGCCTTACGACCGCGAAATTCTCGAATTGCAGATCCGGCTCAATCGCACCGTGCTGCCTTACGGGAAACGCGCGCAGCAGATGAAAGTGCAGGAGCGGCTCGACAATGTCGCGGCGGCTCCGCAATCGACCGCGACCGATATCGCGGTCTATCGCAGCAAGATCAGAAAGGCCGACGTAGTTTCGACTGACGGCGATCTCGTCTCGGACACCGCGTCGGGCCGCGTGAAGCTGGAAAGCGTCCCCGACGCCGAGCTTCCGGATGACTTGCGCAAGCTTGCTCCCGCTGCGCGCAAGGCGGAAGTGGAGAAACAAGGCGCGGAACGCAAAGCGCTCGACGAGAAACTTGCCGCGCTGGTGAAGAGCCGCGACGCTTATGTCGCTCAAGAACGGCAGAAGCGTCCGGCCAACGCGAAGAAGGATTCCTTCGATCAGGTGGTCGAGGATACGCTGCGCAGCCAGATCAAACCGGTGCCGGTGAACTGACGAGAAGACTTTTAAAAGATTTGCGCGTGGCAAGGGCGGCCGTGTTGCGGCCGCCCTTGTTTGTCTTGCGTGATTGCCGCAACCTCCGGCGAGCATGACGATCGATCTGGAAGCCGAATACAATAATCGCGCCCGTACCCCCGAACATCCGGCGATCATCGCGGGCTGGAAAGAGGCGGCGGCCGCCTTTCGCGCTTCGCATTCGCAGGCAGAGACGGAAATCCGCTATGGGCCGTCGGCGCGGCAGACGCTCGATATCTTCTGGCCGGACGGATCGCGCGATGTGCCGCTCGCGCTCTTTATTCATGGCGGCTATTGGCAGGCGCTCGATCCTTCGTATTTCAGTCATTTCGCCAAAGCCGCGAATGCGAACGGTGTCGCGTTTGCGTTGTGCGGCTACGATCTGTGTCCGCAAGTTTCGCTTGCAGCCATCGTCGAACAGGTGCGCGCCGCAGCGCTGCATCTCTGGCGGCGCTATCGCCGCCCGCTCATCGCAAGCGGGCACTCCGCGGGCGGTCACATGACAGCCTGTCTGCTTGCGACCGAGTGGAAGCGCTATGCGCCGGACGCGCCCGCGAACCTCGTTCCATCCGGCGTGTCGATCTCTGGCCTGTTCGATCTTGTTCCCTTGGTCGCAACCAGCGTGAACCATGCGTTGCAACTTGACGAGCAGGAGGCCGCTCGCCTCTCGCCGCTGCACTGGCCGCTGCCCGGGCACCGTATTCTGGACGCCTGGGTGGGAGGCGCGGAGAGCGCTGAATATCTCCGCCAGAGCCGGGCGGTTGCGGAGGCCTGGAAAATGCGCGGCGCCGAAACCCTCTACCGGGAGCTCTCCGGGGCAAATCATTTCACCGTTCTCGCGCCGTTGAACGATCCCGAGAGCGAAATCTCGCAGCGTTTGGCGGCGCTTAGCCACGCGTTGCGATAATGGTCTCAATCGGATATCTGGAAGTCACGCACCCGTAGCTCAGCTGGATAGAGCGTTGCCCTCCGAAGGCAAAGGTCACACGTTCGAATCGTGTCGGGTGCGCCAT
>CAUJKG010000116.1 GCA_963205465.1 Pseudomonadota bacterium
TGATACTGCTGGGGCTGGATCTGCTGCGGCTGGTTCGTCTGCACCGGGACGTTCTGCTGGTTGCCGATGACGACGACCTTGGTGCCGACCGGCGTGCGCAAATAGAGATCGGCGATCTCTTCGTTGAGCAGGCGGATGCAGCCCGAAGACACATTGGTGCCGATGGTCCACGGCTCTGCGGTGCCGTGAATGCGGTAGAGCGTGTCCTTGTTGCCTTCGTAGAGGTAGAGCGCGCGCGCGCCAAGCGGATTGTCGTAGCCGCCTTCCATGCGCTCCGGCAGTTCGGGCTGCCTGAGCCGCATTTCCTTCGGCGGTACCCAGGCCGGCCATTCGGCGACGCGGCCGACATGCGCGTTACCACTCCAGCCGAAGCCTTCGCGGCCGACACCGACGCCGTAGCGGATCGCCTGTCCGCCTTCGCGCAGGAGATAGAGGAAATAATTCTTCGCATCGACCACGAGCGTGCCGGGCTGCTCGGCGTGGCGGAACGGAACCAACTGGCGGCGGAATTCCGGGTTCAGAAGTTCCTGGCGCACCTTGCGGATCGGAAAACGGGCGTCGGGTATCACGTCCGGTAGGTACCATTGCTCCATCGCGGCCTTGTCGTTCGGGCCTTGCGGAATCGGCGCCTGTTGCGGGCCGGGATTGGGGCCCTGCTGCGGATTACCGCGCGGGTCCACGTTCGCCGGGGGCCGGTCGGTCGGATAGCGTTCTTCCGAGCGAAACGGCGGCGGCAAGGTTGGGAAATTTTGAGCCAGCGCTGTGCCGGTGCCGGCTGCAAAGGCTGCCGCGCTTGCGAGGAAGTGCCGGCGCGAGATCGAATTCTTCATCAAAATAGTGGGTCCCGATTGCGGAGCACGCAGTCAACGGTAATCCGGCGGACCGGGTTCCGTTACGTCCTGTTTGCGGTATTTACGCCATTTTTTCCAGTTCTGCGGGGCCGACACGGCAACAAAATGGCGGTGGCGGATGTCGCCGGGCCGCGCGGGCAAGGGGATACGATTGCCGCGCGCGATCTGCGATCTGGCTCACCTTGCGCTTTTTTACGCGGAGATGGAACGCGAGGTCCCAGCGTTTTTCCTGGATAGCGGGTAGCGGATCAGGTTTTGCCCTTGGAGCGAACACAAGCCGCATATTTGGCTGCGAAGTTCTTGCGTTGGGCTTCGCTCGCGGCGGTGCCGTATTTGCCGAGGTTATGTTTATTGTAGCAGATTCGCTTGATCTCATCGGCTGTCTGCGCCTGCACGGGGGACAGCGATTGCACCACGCCGAGCGCCGCGACGAAGGCGCCGGCCACGATGCCAGCCATGACAATGCGTTTCATACTTTACCCCTCCGAAAACCCGGCGACGAGGCCGGAATTCGAAGCCTGACACGGCCCTTTCGTCGCCTCAATCCCCGTGTTAACGACCGGGCCTGTTCATAATCGCATAGATTCTTCCGCAGGCGGCGGCAGTTTTTCCTGAATGGTACCTAATTCAAACCGTTTGATTGCTGCCGGAATCCTCGCCGCGACGCTCGCGGCGGGATCGGCGTTCGGCCAGTTTCAGCCGCCGCGCCCGCCCGCCGATGTGCAGCAGGCACCTTTGCCTCCGCCGCCGCAACAGGCGCCGCTGCCGCCTCCGCAGCCGCAACGTCCGCAGCAGCAGCCTCAGCAGCCTGTCGAAAAGAAGACGCCGCCGAAGGCTAAGCAGAAGCAACAGCAGCAGAAGGACGGGCAGACGCAGCCGCCTGCGAACGCGACTCCGGAAACCATGACGCAGCCGCCGGAAGACGCGCGCATCGCCAATCCGACCGCGACCTTCTCTGGCCTCGACAAGATTTCCGGCCGCATCATCCAGTTCGATGTCGCGCTGAACGAGACCGTGCAGTTCGGCGCGCTGCAGGTGACGCCGCGCGCCTGCTTCACGCGCCCGCCGACCGAAACGCAGAACACCACGGCCTTTGTCGAAGTCGACGAGATCACGCTGAAGGCCGAGATCCGCCGCATCTTTTCAGGGTGGATGTTCGCGAGTTCGCCCGGCCTGAACGCCGTCGAGCACCCGATTTACGATATCTGGCTGATCGACTGCAAAACCACGCCGCCATCGGTGACACCGTCCGACGGCCAGCAATAGAACTGCGCATTCGCGGCAACCGCTTTCGCCAGCATGTTCTGATACTCGACGCGGGAAACCTCGACTGCGCCCAGGCTTTCGAGATGGTCGGTGATGAACTGCGCGTCCAGCAGCTTGAAGCCGCCGACCTTCAGTCTCGCGACCAGATGCACGAGCGCGACCTTCGAGGCGTCGCGTTCGAAGTGGAACATGCTTTCGCCGAAGAACGCCGCGCCGATCTTCACGCCGTACAATCCGCCGACCAGACGCCCGTCGCGCCAGGCTTCGACGGTGTGGCATTGCCTGCGGTCGAACAGCGCGCGGTAGAGCCGCCGGATACGCTTATTGATCCAGGTGGAGTCGCGGCCTGCAGCAGGCGCGGCGCAGGCGTCGATCACCGCATCGAAGTCGCGGTCGACATGCACCTCGAATTTATTGGAGCGGATCGTGCGTGCAAGCCGGCGCGAGACGCGCATGCCGTCGAGCGGGATGATGCCGCGCTGTTCGGGCTCGACCCAGAACAGCGACGGGTCGTCCGCGCTTTCGGCCATTGGAAAGATGCCGACCGAATAGGCTTTGATCAGCACATCCGGCGTGATCTCAACGCGTTGTTCGTCGTGGCGGGCCATCAGGGGAGTTTAGCGCAAATCTTGCGTCATCGTCATGGTCGGGCGCGATGTCGGGTTTACCCGACATCCGCAAATTAGAGGCCCAAGTCGGCCAAAGCCGACTTGAGGGCCGGCCATGGTCAACGACAATTACGTCTTGTCCGCCAGGAAGCGCTCCAGCCAGTGAATGTCATATTCGCCGTTCTGTATGTCGGCGTTGCGGACCAGCGTGCGGAACAAGGGCAGCGTGGTTTTCACGCCATCGACCACGAACTCGTCGAGCGCGCGGCGTAGCCGCATCATGCATTCGTTGCGCGACTTGCCGTGCACGATCAGCTTGCCGATCAGCGAGTCATAAGTCGGCGGGATGCGGTAGCCGCCATAAACGGCCGAGTCGACGCGCACGCCGAGGCCGCCCGGCGCGAAATAATATTTGATGGTGCCGGGCGAGGGGGCGAATGTCAGCGGATCTTCGGCGTTCACGCGGCATTCGATGGCGTGGCCGTCGAACTGCACGTCTTCCTGCTTGAGCGAAAGCGAGGCGCCGGATGCGATGCGGATCTGTTCGCTGACCAGATCGACGCCGGTGATCATCTCGGTCACCGGATGCTCGACCTGAATACGGGTGTTCATCTCGATGAAGAAGAACTCGCCGTTCTCATAGAGGAATTCGATGGTGCCGGCGCCGGAATAGTTCAACTCGCGCATTGCCTTGGCGCAGACTTCGCCGATCTGCATGCGCATCTCGCGGTTGAGCGCAGGCGAGGGTGACTCTTCGAACACTTTCTGGTGACGCCGTTGCAGCGAGCAGTCACGCTCGCCGAGATGGATCGCGTTGCCCTTGCCGTCGCCGAAAATCTGGATCTCGATATGGCGCGGCTTTTCGAGATAGCGCTCGAGATAAACCGCATCGTCGCCGAACGCAGCTTTCGCTTCGGAGCGCGCGGAGGCAAGTGCTTCGGCAAGCGATTCCGCGTCGCGCGCGACCTTCATGCCGCGCCCGCCGCCGCCGGCGGCCGCCTTCACCAGCAGCGGAAAACCGATCTCCTTGCCGACGCGCATGGCTTCTTCGTCGGAGGTGACGCCGCCTTCGGAGCCGGGCACGACCGGAATGCCGAGGCGCTTCGCAGTGCGCTTGGCCTCGATCTTGTCGCCCATGAGGCGGATGTGCTCGGCCTTCGGGCCGATGAAGCCGATGCCGTGCTCTTCCAGGATTTCCGCGAAGCGCGCGTTCTCCGAGAGAAAGCCATAACCGGGATGCACTGCATCCGCGCCGGTGATCTCGCAGGCCGCAAGCAGCGAGGGAATGTTGAGATAGCTTTCGCGCGCGGGCGGCGGGCCGATGCAGACGCTCTCGTCGGCGAGCTTCACATGCATCGCTTCGGCGTCGGCGGTGGAATGCACGGCGACAGTAGCGATGCCGAGCTCCTTGCACGCACGCAGCACGCGCAACGCGATCTCGCCTCGGTTTGCGATCAGGACTTTGTCGAACATCTGGGCGCTTCGCTTACTCGACCACGACCAGCGGCTGGCCGAACTCGACCGGCTGGCCGTCGTCGATCAGAACGTGTGTAACCTTGCCGGCCTTGGTCGCGGGAATTGCGTTCATGGTCTTCATGGCTTCGACAATCAGGAGCGTCTGGCCGACCTTGACCACATCGCCGACATCGACGAATGGCCGCGCGCCGGGCTCGGGCGCGCGATAGGCGGTGCCGACCATCGGCGAGGTGACGGCACCCGGATGGTTCGAGAAGTTCACTTCGGTCGCTTCCGCCATCGCTACCGCGCGCGACGCGGCGGAGGCGGGCGCAGCCGCCGCGGCGGGAGCCGCAGCCACCATTGCGCCGCGCGAGACGCGCACGCGCTGGGAGCCCGACTGCACTTCGATTTCGGTGAGGCCGGTTTCGTTGAGCATGTCCGCGAGACTGCGGATCAGTGCGGGATCGACCTCGATTTTTTTGCCAAACATTTCTTTTTCCGTGTTGTCGCGGCCCACGCCATCAGGCGGTCAGCGCGCTTGCCAGTCCGTCTATCGCAAGTTCGTAGCCTTTGGCGCCGAACCCGCAGAGTACGCCGCGCGCGACCGGAGAGACGTAAGAGTGGTGACGAAACTCTTCGCGCGCGAAAATATTGGAAAGATGCACTTCGACGACCGGGATGCCGATCGCGCGGATCGCGTCCTGCAACGCGATCGAAGTGTGGGTATAGGCGCCGGGATTGATGACGACGCCCGCCGCCTTGTCCCGCGCCTCGTGCAGCCAGTCCACGAGTTCGCCCTCGTGATTGGTCTGGCGGAAGTCGATTACATGACCGTGCTTCTTCGCAGCCGCCGCGCAGAGTTTTTCGATATCGCCGAGCGTAAGTGAACCATAGACAGCCGTTTCACGGCTGCCGAGCAGGTTCAGGTTCGGCCCGTTCAGGACATAGACGGTCGCCATCGGTTTCTCTCGGCCGGCGGTGGAGGAAGTTCAAGCCGACGCGACGGAATGCCCCCGCGCGGCAGCTTTTTATAGTGAGGCCGCGCGGTGAGGGAAAGGTTAATCCAAGCTATTGATTTCCCTCAGCAAACCAGTTTGCCGCACTTGCGGACGGCAGCAATGGCCACCGCCATGCGGTCGTGCGGCAGGGCGCCGGGAATCAGCTGGTCGCCAAGGACGTAGCTCGGGGTGCCGCCAATCTGGAGCGCTTTGGCAAGCTGCTCGCTCTCGGCGAGGGTCGCGTCGACTTCCGGATTGCTGATGTCCTTCTTGATCCGCTCGACGTCGAGGCCGGCCGCCTGTGCTGCCGCGAGCGCGCGCGCCATATTGGCTTCGCCGCGGCCGCCAAGCAGCGCGCGATGGAAGTCCCAGTACTTCGCGGGATTTTGCATGCGTACCGCGACCGCGACGCGCGCAGCTTCCACCGAGCCGGGGGAGAGGATCGGCAATTCCTTCAGCACGACCTTCAGGTTCGGATCGTTCTTGATAAGTGCAGAGACGTCTTCGAGCGCGCGCTTGCAGTAGCCGCAGTTGTAATCGAAGAACTCGACCAGCGTGACATTGCCCTTGGGGTTGCCGATCACGACGCCGCGCGGCGACTCGAACAGGAGCTAGCTGTTCGCGGAAATCGCCTGCGTGCGGGCGGAGTTCTCGGCCTGCTCCTGCTTCTTGCGAAGCTCGAGGATCGCCTGCTCGATGATCTCGGGATTCTTCAGGATGTATTCGCGGACGATCTTCTCGATATCTTCCTTGCTCTGCTGCGCGTGAACGGCGCCCGTGCTGAAAGCAAGTGCGGCCGCGGTGATCGCGATCGCGGGCAGACGGCGAAGGAAGGATGCGGTGGCCATGAATAGTCTCCGGTGCTTGCGCCCAAGGCGCTAATTAACTTTGGGGGGCTGGAACTTGATGATGTCGTCGGCGCGCAGCCAGCCCGGCGTGCCCACCTTGAAGCTGCGTTGCGCGCGGGTCGCGAGTGTCTTTGCGGCCTTGAAGTCGGCGTCGTTGAAAGCGGCATAAGCCGCCGAAAGGTCGGCATTGGCGCGGTCGCCGGTGCGCGCATAAGCGATGGCGAGTTGGCGATGGCCGAAAGAAGCATTGGGTTCGCGCTGAAGCGCGAAGCGCAATTCGCGGATTGCTTCCTGTGCGTCTTCATTGCCGCCGCCCTGGACCAGCGCCTGCCCAAGCATCATGCGGATCAACGCGTTGCCTTTGGAAAGATCCACGGCGCGGCGCAGCGAAGGGATCGATTCCTTGGCGCGTCCGGACTCCAGCAGCACCTGTCCGCGCAACTCGTGGAAATAAGGGTTGTTCGGCTGTTGCGCGATCAGTCCGTCGATCTGCTGCACGGCCGCGCGCACATTGCCCCAGCGATAGAGCGACACCGCGCGGGCATAGCGCGCCGGCATCGAGTTGTTCGACGGCGGATAGAGGCGCGATACCGTGTCTGGTTTTTCGAAATAGCCCGCGATCTTCGCGCGCATCATGTCGTGGCGGTGCTGCAGTTCGGGCGCATCTTTCTTGTTGTAGTAGGGGCTTGCCTGCGCGAGCGTTTCAAGTTGCGCGATGCGGTTCTGTGCGGTCGGATGCGACAGGAGATAGGGATCGACCTGTTGCGAGATGAAAAGCTGATCCTGCTTGAAGCGCGCGAAGGTTTCGATCATGCCGCGCGCGGACTGCCCGGTGGCGTTGAGATAATTTACTGCCGCGCGGTCGGCCGCTTCTTCCTGGCTGCGCTGGTAAGAGAGCAGCGTGCGGCGGATGACTTCCTGCGGCGCCATGATGATGCCGGGCGCGGCCTGACCGATGTTGTTGCCCTGACCAGTGGCGGCACTCGCGCCGATGGCGGCGGCACCGAGCAGGAGCGCGACCAGCGCCGCGGTTTGCGCGGACGCAAGCTGTTCGCGGATGCGCGCAAGATGGCCGCCGGCGATGTGCCCGGTTTCATGCGCGAGTACGCCGATGATCTGGTTCGGCGTGGTGGACTGGAACAGCGCGCCATAGTTCACGAAAATGCGGCGGCCGTCGGCGACGAAGGCGTTGAAGTCGCGGCTGTTGATGATGACGACTTCGACGTTCTGCCGGGCGAGGCCCGCCGCTTTGAGAATCGGCCGGGAATAGTCGCGCAGCAGCTCTTCGGATTCGGCGTCGCGCAGGACCGGCAGCTTGCCCTGCTGCGCGAGTGCCTGGCCGGCATGGCCGCAAAGGATCGCAGCCGCGGTCGCCATTGCGACTGCGCTGCGCGCCAGAGGAGAGCGCCGGAATGCTGGCAGGGTGTGCATTAGCCTGCTAGCTGTCGTGGGTTCGTGCATCGGAAAGATCAAGCATTCCAATCGGGAAGCCGGGTAACAGGCAATAGGGTCGCGGAACCGGCGGGTCAACGCCCACGGAACGCACCGAATACGGCGATAGCGGGGCGTCATGCATTCAAAAGGCGGAAGCGGGGAGCGGCAGGCGAAGGCAAGGGCGATTCTGACGCCTTCCACGCGGAGCGACGTGCCGCCTTTCATGGTCATGGACGTGATGGAGCATGCCGCGCGGATCGAGGCCGCGGGAGGCCAAGTGATTCACATGGAGGTCGGGCAGCCTGCCGCCAACGCGCCCGCGACCGCCCTTGCCGCCGCGAAAGCCGCACTCGAGCACGGCCGGGTCGGCTACACGACCGCGCTAGGGCTGCCGTCGCTGCGCAACCGCATCGCGCGCTATTACCGCGAGCAACATGCGCTGGACGTCGATCCGAACCGGATCGTGGTGACGACCGGTTCGTCGGGCGGTTTCATCCTCGCGTTTCTCTCGCTGTTCGAGCCCGGCGACCGCGTCGCCATGGCGTCTCCCGGCTATCCGCCGTACCGGAACATCCTGCACGCGCTGGGTTGTGAGCCGGTGGAGATTGAAATCTCGGCCGCTGACCGCTGGGCGATCACCAAGGAGCGGCTGCTTGCCGAACATGCGAAGGCGCCGCTCGCCGGCGTGATCGTGGCGTCTCCCGCCAACCCGACCGGCACGATGATTCCGCCGGAGCAGTTGCGAGAGTTGATCCATGCCTGCGAAGGCGCGGGCATCCGCTTCATCTCCGACGAGATTTATCACGGGCTCGACTACGCCTTCTTCGGCGAGACCGCGGCGAAGTTTTCCAATGACGTCTTCGTCATCAACTCGTTCTCGAAATATTTCTGCATGACCGGCTGGCGTGTCGGGTGGATGGTGGTGCCGGAGAGTTTCGTGCGCTCGGTGGAGCGGCTACAACAGAATCTCTCGATCTCGGTGCCGACGCTTTCGCAGATCGCCGCGGAAGCGGCTTTCGAAGGCCGTGCGGAAATGGATGCGATCAAACGCGGCTATCAGGAGAACCGGCGCATTCTGATCGAAGGCTTGCCGAAGGCGGGTCTCGAAGATTTTCTGCCTGCCGATGGCGCGTTCTATCTTTATGCAAATGTCTCTCGTTTCACCAACGACTCGCTCCACTTCGCGAAACAGATGCTGGACGAGGCGGGCGTCGCCGCGACTTCCGGCGTCGATTTCGACACCGCGCGCGGCGCGCGCTACCTGCGCTTCTGCTACGCGGGCTCTGCCGACGAGATGCATGATGCGGTGGCGCGGATCGGGAATTGGTTGAAA
>CAUJKG010000117.1 GCA_963205465.1 Pseudomonadota bacterium
CTTTCTCGATGGCAAGACGGATCGCCGGCCGCGAAATCACGAATTCGCTGGCCTCGAAACGGCCGGAGAGAAGCGCCGTCAACGCCAGCGAACCGCGCACTTCGCTGGCGCGCATGCCGGTACCGTTCTCGGCGTCGCCAAGCGACACATTGCGCAGCACGAAGGCGGGCGTCGGCAGGAGCGTAAGGTCGATGTTGCCGGAGATGGTGACGCGCGAGCCCGCAAGCGCGCTCGCCTGCGCTTCGAGTTGCGGCCGCCATTCGTTCCAGTCGATGAAGAAAGGTGCCGCGAAGGCCGCAAGAATTGCCGCGATCAGCGCCAGCGCCAGTCCAAGCAACGTGGTTTGCAAAAGCTATGGCTCCCGGATGCCGCTGAGCGGATGGCAGAATCCGCCCGGTTGCCCTAGCGTCCAGGGTGAGCGGCGCAGGGGCAAGCTCTTTCTTGCGTCAGTCTTCAAACCGCGACGATCTTGCCCGGATTCATGATGTTGTCGGGATCGAGCGCCCGCTTCAACGAACGCATCATTTCCATCGCCGCCGCACCATGCTCGGCTTCGAGATATTTCATCTTGCCCTGCCCGACACCATGCTCGCCGGTACAGGTTCCCTCCATGCGGTGCGCCCGCTCGGTGAGGCGGTTCAGAAAAACCTTCACGCGTGCGAGTTCTTCCGGGTCGTCCATGTCGATCACGAGGCTGACATGGAAATTGCCGTCGCCGACATGCCCGACGATGGGCCCAAGCAGCTTCATGTCCGCGAGATCTTTTTCGGTCTCGAGCACGGCTTCCGCGAGCTTCGAGATCGGCACGCAGATATCGGTCGCGAGCGCCTTCGCGCCGGGCCGAAGCGACATCATTGCGAAATAGGCGTCATGCCGCGCCTGCCAGAGCTTGGTGCGCTCTTCGGCCTGCGTGGTCCATTGCAGCGGCCCGCCACCGAATTCGGCCGCAATCTCGCCGAAGCGTTCGGTCTGCTCGTTCACGCCCGCCTCGGAGCCGTGAAATTCGAGAAAGAGTGTCGGCGCTTCCGCCAGATTGAGCTTCGAATAATTGTTGGTGGCACGGATCGCCATGGCGTCGATGAACTCGATGCGGGCGACCGGAATGCCGGACTGGATGGTCGCGATGGTCGCCTGGCAGGCGCCTTCGACCGAAGTGAACGGACAGACCGCGCTCGAAATCGCCTCCGGGATCGCGGAGAGTTTCAGCGTCAGTTCGGTGATAATACCGAGCGTGCCTTCCGAGCCGACGAAAAGCCTCGTCAGGTCGTAACCGGCGGAAGACTTCTTCGCCCGCGACGCGGTGCGGATCACCTCGCCGTTCGGCAGCACGGCTTTGAGCGAAAGCACGTTGTCTTTCATGGTTCCGTAGCGGACCGCATTGGTGCCGGAGGCGCGCGTCGCGGCCATGCCGCCGAGCGAAGCATCCGCGCCGGGATCGATCGGAAAGAACAGCCCCTGATCGCGCAGATATTCGTTGAGCTTCTTGCGGGTGACGCCGGGCTGGATCACGCAGTCGAGGTCTTCCGCATGAACGCTGAGCACCTGGTTCATCTGGGAGACGTCGATGCAGATGCCGCCGGCCGGCGCGTTCACGTGCCCTTCCAGCGAAGTGCCCGTGCCGAAGGCGATCACCGGCACCTTGTGCGCGGCGGCGATGCGAACGGCGTCCTGCACGTCCTCCGTCGAGGCGGCGAAGACCACGGCGTCGGCGGCTTCGTTCGGCAGCCAGGTCGTGGTGTTGGCGTGTTGGCGGCGGACCTCCATCGAGGTCACGACCTTGTTGCCGAGCTTGGCGTGCAAGGCGGCGATGGCTTTCTCAACCGCGGCGGGTTCGGCCCGCTTCAGAGCGGCGTTCTGCATTGGCGTCCTCCAGTTACCGGCAATTGTAGCAAAGTGCTTCGCATCTCGTCAGTGATGCGAACGTCGCGGAAGTTCAAAGAATCGCCAAAAACGCGCCAAACCATTGCCGTTGCTGGCATTACAATGCATGATTGTAGTCATAACAAAGATAAGATTCAGCAATGCTGCAACGCCTCGATTTCGAGCCTGTGTTTTTTGCGCCCTTCGTCTCCTCGCCGATGAGGGTCGAGGGGGGCTGGATCGACTACAACGGCCCCCTCAACATGGCCTATTACAACGTGCTGATCGACCGCTCGGTCGATGAAGCCTTCGCGCTGGTCGGCCTCGGGCCGGAATACGTCAAGGAGCGCGGCCATTCCTTCTTCACCGCCGAGGCCCACGTCCGCTATCTGCGCGAGCTGAAGGCCGGCGAAACCGTGCGCACCACGGTCCGCCTGATCGACTATGACGAAAAACGGATTCACTTCTTCGCCGAGCTTTATCACGCTCAGGAAGGCTGGATGTCGGCGACCTCCGAGCAGATGGCGCTCCACGTCGATATGGCCTCGAAGAAGGTCGTGCCGCTGCCGGACGACGTGCTCGACCGGCTCGCCGCTATGAAGGCGGCGCACGCCGCACTCCCCGCCCCGGAAGGCATCGGCCGCAAGATCGCCATGGCCAAACGCAGCTGAGAGCTGCGCTACCGCTAAAATGCGCTGCTAAACCTGCCCGCGCCGGCGGCATTGCGCCCACTGGTTAAGCAATCCTTACCCGCATCATGCAGGCCCAACAGATCGGTCATGCGTACTTACCTATTCTGGGTGCGTCGCAAAAAGACTACATTGCACTGCAATAAGGAATTCAAGACCGGCCGGGCGGTGCCCCGGTTGATTGAAGCGGAAGAAGGAGAACTCCCATGGCCGCAGTAACCTACTCTCCCAAGTTTGCTCCCGAAGTCGCCGCAACGGCGAAGACCGGCAAGAGCTTCTGGGCTCGCCTCTGGGATCGCATCGTCGAAGCGCGCATGCGTCAGGTCGAGCGCGAAATCCGGATGCACGTGAGCTACCTGCCGCAGGAAATGGTCGAGCACTACAAGAACCTTCCGTTCCAGCGCTAAGCGATTTGGCCGCCAGAATGTGAAACGCCCCGGCGCATCGCCGGGGCGTTTTGTTTTACGGCGCACCGAAGTTGGATATATCCGACTTCGGCCTATAACTTTCCAAGCGTCAGCGTGGTCCAGTTCTCGATGGTTTCGCTTTTGCGCAGGCGAAAGCCGAGCGCCTGATAGCGCGCAAGCGCGGCGAGCGCCTGACTCGGCAGCAGGCCGGATAGAATAACATTCGCGCCGGGGGCAGCGAGCGACGCAATCTCGCGCGAAAGCGCTTTCAAGACCGGCAACAGGATGTTCGCGAAAATCAGGTCGTAAGGCCCGTATTGCGCGATCACTGGCACACTGAGCGAGCCCGTGTGCAGCACTTCGACCAGAGCCCCTGCCCGATTGGCGCGGACATTCTCCTTGGCCACCGCGACCGAAGCACGATCGATCTCGGTGGCGATCACCGGCGACTGAAACGCACGCGCCGCGGCAATCGCAAGCACCGCCGTTCCGGCACCGACGTCGAGAATTCTTTTCGGTTTATGAATACGCGCGATCTCGTTCAACGCGCGCAGGCAACCAAGCGTGGTGCCGTGATGACCGGTACCGAAGGCCAGTGCAGCCTCGATTTCGATCCCGGTTTCGTTCGCCTTGATCTTGTCGCGGTCGTGCGAACCATGAATGGCGAAACGCCCGGCGCGCACGACCTTGAGTCCTTCCAGACTTTTGCTGATCCAGTCGCGCGCCTGCAGCGCTTCGAACTGGATCGCGCGCGAAACCTCATCCCCGGCAGCCGCCGCGACAATCTCGCGTATGCGCACGGCGTCATCGTCATCCCGCAGATAGAACTCGACGCGCCACGAGCCATCCGGCTCCTCGAAAGCGGCGGTTGCCGTGTAATCGGCGTCGAGCATCTCCGACACGGCATCGCTCAACCGTGTCGCCATGTCCTTCGGACAGACGAGACTGCCCAGTACGCATATGTCGTTTGTCATGGAAACGCTTGCTACCTCAAAGCGGCCTTTCAATACTCGGAGGACGCAAGAAATGCGAACCCGCTGCAACGCAATATGCACACGGGAAAGGAAAACAAGGAAGAAACCGGAGGAAAGAAATGCGCCAAACCTCACTTGCCACGTTTTTTGCGGCACTCCTGCTTACGGGCAGTGCCGTTGCCCAAACCCCGGACGCGATCAAAATCGGCGTTCTGAACGACCAGAGCGGCCTATACGCCGATTTCGGCGGCGCGACCTCGGTGGTTGCCGCGCAGATGGCGGTTGAAGACTTCGGCGGCACCGTGCTCGGGAAAAAGATCGAGATCGTCGCCGCCGACCACCAGAACAAGACCGACATCGCCGCCAGCATCGCGCGGCGCTGGTTCGATGTCGAAGGCGTGACCGCCGTTGCCGATCTTACGAATTCCGCCGTTGCACTCGCGGTGCAGAACCTCGCCAAAGCGCAGCAGCGGATCACGCTTGCCGTTGGCCCGGCAACGACCCGCCTGACCAACGAGGATTGCTCGCCCACCGGCTTCCACTGGGCCTTTGATACCTACTCGCAGGCCATCGGCACGGCGAGCGCGATCGTGGCGCAGGGCGGCGATAGCTGGTTCATCCTCGCCGCCGATTATGCGTTCGGCCACCAGATGGCGTCCGACCTCGCCCGCGTCGTGAAGAACGGCAACGGCAAAGTGCTCGGCGAAGTACGTCATCCGCTGAATACGGCGGACTTCTCCTCCTTCCTGCTGCAGGCACAGGCTTCGAAGGCGAAGATCGTCGGCCTTGCCAACGCCGGTGCAGACACCATCAACTCCGTGAAGCAGGCGGCCGAATTTCGCCTCACCGCCAGCGGACAGAAACTTGCCGGACTCGTCGTCGTGTTGAGCGACGTGCACGCGCTCGGCCTGAAGGCGGCGAGCGGGCTCACCTTCACCACCGCTTTCTACTGGGACATGAACGACCAGACGCGGGCCTTCTCCAAGCGCTTCTTCGAGAAGACCGGCCGCATGCCGGGCATGGTGCAGGCCGGCACCTATTCCGCCGTGCTGCATTATCTGAAGGCGGTCAAAGCCGCGAACAGCGCCGACGCAAAAGCCGTCGCCGACAAGATGCGCGAGATCAAGGTCGACGATTTCTTCGCCAAGGGCTTCGTGCGCGAAGACGGCCGCATGGTCCACGACATGTATCTGGTCGAGGTGAAGACCCCGGAAGAATCCAAGGCGCCGTGGGATTATTACAAGGTGCTGCGGACCATTCCGGCCAAAGACGCCGTGCAACCGCTTGCCGACAGCAAGTGCGCGCTCGTGAAGAAGTAAGCCCGAAGCGAAAGGGCCGGCGGGAGGCTCACGCCTTCTTGAGAAAGGAGGCGACCAGCTTCTTCTCGCCGGCCTTGTCGAACTCGACGATCACTTTCGTGCCTTCGACTTCCATGATCTCGCCATAGCCAAATTTTTCGTGGAAGACGCGGTCGCCGATCTCAAAGTCGGCGGCAGGACCGCTGGAGCGCGCGAGAATTTCGCCATCGATCGTGACCGGCCCACGGTTATATCCGCGGCGCTGTTCGGAGAATCCGCCGCCGCGGCGCTGCTGTGCGCGCTGCCATCCCGGCGTCGAATAGCCCGACGTAAACGGCTCGGCGCGATCGAAGCGGCTCTGGATCTGCGCGGCATAGCTGCCGCCGCCATCGACTATCTCGATATGCTCTTCCGGCAATTCGTCGAGGAAGCGGCTTTTCAGATTCGAATTCCACATGCCATGCGTCAGCCGCCGCGAGGCATAGGAGATATATGCGCGCTGCTTCGCCCGCGTGTGGCCGACATGCGCGAGCCGCCGCTCTTCCTCGAGCCCGGCCTGCCCGCTTTCGTCGAGCGAGCGCTGATGCGGAAGAATCCCTTCTTCCCAGCCCGGCAGGAACACCGTATCGAACTCGAGCCCCTTGGCCGAATGCAGCGTCATCAGGTTGACGGCATCGACCTCGCCGCCTTCGATGGTATCCATCACCAGTGAGACATGCTCGAGA
>CAUJKG010000118.1 GCA_963205465.1 Pseudomonadota bacterium
CCCTGCTCGCGAAACAACCTCGCGGAAATGTTGATCAGTTCCGAGCGGCGATCCTCTTCGGCACGCGCGCCGCGCGGCCGCATCACCGAATGCTGCGCTCGTGATTTCCCGGATACCGCCATACTAAAATCCCAGAGCGAAGTGCCGGCGCAACCGCAATCGGCGCGCCGGCTTTTCTCGATCAGTACTTGACGTTCCCGTCGATCAGGACGAAGCGGCCGTTCTTGATCTGATGCAGCATCACGACCTTGGAGCCCTGCCGGATCTTCGGGCCGTAAGAGGCCTCCGGCCCGCCGAAGATCGAGCGGAACGGCTTCGCCGTTTCCAGCGCCTTGACGAAGCTGTCAACGGTGAGGTTGGGGCCGGCAGCCTCCAGCGCGCGCACCATAACGTCGGCCATCACCTGTCCGTAGAACGCGCCGATGTTCGGCTCAGTGTTGTACTTGGCCTTATAGGCGTCCCACCACTTCTGAACTTCCGGCGAGGCAGTGTCGCGATAGGGCATCACGAAACCGGAAGCGACGTAGAGCCCTTCGGTCGCGTTACCCGGAGCGGAGGCAACGATCTGGTCGAAGCTCGCCGAGGTGGAGACGAAGTCGACATCGGTCCAGCCCATCTTGCGGGCGGTGCCGTAAGGAATGATCGCGTCGCGCACGATCACGCCCATCGCCACGATCTCACAGCCCGCGGCGCGGAGCTTCGTGATCTGCGCGCTGAAGTCCGTATCGGTCGGACGGTTAGTCGCCGTCTCAACGATCTGGAACTTCATGGTCTTGGCGAGATCCTTCACGCCTTCCAGGATTTCCTTGCCGAAATCGGTGTCCTGATAGAGCACACAGACTTTGTTCTTCTTCTTGGTCTCGACGAGATATTTAACGCCTGCGCGGATCTGCTCGTGATAAAGCGAGAAGAATATGCCGAACTTCAGCCGGTGATACGGCTCGCTCATGGAGCGCGCGGCAGTGACCGGGAACAGGTTCGGCACACCCGCTTTCAGCTGATCCGGCAGCACCGCGTTGTTCATCGGCGTGCCCATGGCGGCGATGATCGCGAACACGTGGTCCTTCTGGATCAGCTTGTTCGCGGCCTGCACCGCACGCGGGATTTGATACTGCGCATCTTCGACGATGTAGCGAATCTTGCGGCCATGGATGCCGCCCTTTTCGTTCACTTCGTCGATCTTCATGCGGATGGCATTGGTCGAGGTCACACCATAAGACGCCGCCGGACCGGAAAGGTCCGTATGCGTGCCGATGATGATCTCGGTCTTGGTTACGCCGCGCACTTGCGCGGTCGCAATTGCCGTGCTTCCGGCGAGCGATACGATCGCCGCCCCGATCAGCAGTCTGGTTGTCTTCATGTCTTCACTCCCTGGTCGTTTCTAAGCTTATTGTTTCACGCACCGGCGTACATTTCGTCGATGAGCGTCTTGTACTTCTCGCTGACGAATTTTCTTTTCAGCTTCATGGTCGGCGTCAGCTCGTCGTCCTCGGCGGTCAATTGCTGGTCGATCAGGCGAAACCGCTTGATCGTTTCAACCCGCGCGAAATTCTTGTTCACCCGCTCGATCTCGCTCTCGATCAGGTCCTGCACTTCCTTGGTGCGGCAGAGCGATGCGAAATTGGTGAAGGGCACGTCGCGATCCTGCGCATATTTCACGACGTTGTCGTAATCGATCATCACGAGCGCGGACAAAAACTTGCGCTGATCGCCAATCACGACTGCGTCCGAGATATAAGGCGAAAACTTGAGCTGAGTTTCGATCTCGGAAGGCGTGATATTTTTGCCGACCGCGGTGATGATGATGTCCTTCATACGGTCGGTGATGCGGAACCAGCCCTGATTATCCATCGCGCCGACGTCACCGGTATGCAGCCAGCCATCGACGATGGTCTCGGCAGTCTTCGAAGGGTTATTGAGATAACCCATGAAAACATGGGGTCCGCGCAGCAGGATTTCATTCTCGCGCGAGAGTTTCACTTCCATGTTCGGCATAGCGACGCCGATGGTACCGAGACGCAGTTCGCCCGCGCGCGGGCAGGTCACGATGCCGACACTCTCGGTCTGGCCATAGACCTCACGCAGGTCGAGTCCGATCGCGTGATACCACTTGATGAGATCAGGTGAGATTGGTGCGGCGCTGGTCACGATCCAGCGCGTACGATGCAGGCCGACCATGCGCTTGAGATTCCGCAGCACCAGCATATCGGCGAGCCGAAACGCCGCCTTCAGAAGCGCCGACGGCTGCTTTCCTTCCATCTTCTGCTCGGCAATACGATTGCCGATCCCGAGCGCGGTCTTGTAGGCAAACTGGCTTAGCGGCCCGGCGTCGCGCAGCCGCAGGATCAGGTTCGAATAGAATTTCTCCCAGAGCCGCGGCACGGCGAAGAACACCGTCGGCTGCACTTCCTGCATGTTCTCGACAATGGTTTCCGGACTTTCCGCGAAATTCACCACCGTGCCGGCCACGATCTGCCAATAAGCCGTGAAAGAGCGCTCGGCGATGTGACAGAGCGGCAGGAAACTCAACTGCTCGTCGCCCTCGCGCAGCTCGAATACGTTGCCGACGTTCAGCATCTGAAACAGGATATTGCGATGGCTGATCATCGCACCCTTCGGCGCGCCGGTAGTGCCGGAGGTGTAGATCAGGATCGCAAGATCGCTGGATTTCCCAGCGGCGAGCTCGCGCTTCCAGTAATCCGGATTCTGTTTCTCGAAATCGCGGCCGCGCTGCATCAACGCGTCGAAGGAAATAACCATCGGGTCAGAGAAATCCTTAAGACCCTCCTGGTCGATCACCACGATCTTTCTGAGGTTCGGGCAACGATCCCGCACCTCAAGGATTTTATCGAGCTGCTCCTCATTCTCGGCGATAAAAACAACAGTATTCGAATCGCCGACGATATATTGAACCTGCTTCGCCGAGTCGGTCGTATAAACGCCATTGGTGACGCCGCCGATCGCCTGCGTGCCGATATCGCTATAGAGCCACTCTGGCATGCCTTCGGCCATGATCGCGACCACATCGCCGCGCTTCACGCCGAGCGACGCAAGACCCAGCCCTGTGTGCTTCACGTTCTCGCCGTATTGCGTCCAGGTGATCGAGCGCCAGATACCGAGATGCTTGTAGCGCATCGCAATGTTGTCACCGCGCGCCTCCACCTTGCTCCAGAAGAAGCGAGGCAGTGTTTCCTCGTCGATCAGCTTGAGGATTGCCGGATCGATCTCCACACCGGTGATCGGGTCGCGGGACAATGCCATGTTCATGCGAAACCTCCCTTCACCGCCAAGCTTGCTCTATCGCCATGTCTTTATAGCCATGTCTTTATCGCCATGTTTTGCGCTTCTTCCAGCGCCGCTTGCCGCGCGCGCCTTCCTGCTTCATGCCGAGGTAGAACTCCTTGATGTCTTCCTTCTCCAGGAGCCGCGCGCAAGTATCTTCCATCACGATACGGCCGACTTCGAGCACATAGCCGTAGTCGGCAGCATGCAG
Source organism: Pseudomonadota bacterium (assembly GCA_963205465.1). Taxonomy (GTDB): domain Bacteria; phylum Pseudomonadota; class Alphaproteobacteria; order Rhizobiales; family Xanthobacteraceae. The sequence goes on from CAUJKG010000118.1 coordinate 3,494, forward strand.
AGCAACATTCGCGTTCTGCTCGACGAGCAGGATCGTCGTCTTCTTCTCTTTGTTGATCCGGCCAACAATCTCGAAAATTTCCTTGACCAGCTTCGGCGACAGCCCGAGCGAAGGCTCATCGAGCAGAAGCAGCCGGGGCTTTGCCATCAAGGCGCGACCGATCGCCAGCATTTGCTGTTCGCCGCCGGACATGGAGCCGGCTGCCTGCCCCGCGCGTTCGCGAAGCCGCGGGAAATAACCATAGACCTCTTCAATGTCGGCTTCGATGCCGGAATCCGTCCGCGTATAGGCACCCATCAAGAGGTTCTCGCGAACCGTGAGGAAGGGGAAAATCTCGCGGCCTTCCGGCACATGGCCGATGCCGAGCCGCATTACACGGTCGGGATCCATGTTGCGGATTTCCTTGCCTTCGAAAGTGATGCTGCCCTTCTGCAGGTCCATCACACCGGAGATCGCTTTGAGGATGGTGGTCTTGCCTGCGCCGTTCGCGCCTAGCACGGTGACAATCGCGCCCTCCGGCACTTCAAGGCTCACGCCCCGGATCGCCATGATCGGCCCGTAATAAGTTTCGATATTGCGAAGCGTGAGGATCGGTGCGTTCATCGTCATGTCCCGAGATAGGCTTTGACGACTTCGGGGTGCTCCTGCACCTCGCGCGGCGTCCCTGTCGACAGCTCGCGGCCGTATTTCAGTGCGAGCACCTCATCGGATACCTCGCTTACCAGCGCCATGTCGTG
>CAUJKG010000119.1 GCA_963205465.1 Pseudomonadota bacterium
GCCGACTGGCCAGCCCGCATGCAGAACCTCTCGGGCGGCAAGCTTGCGGCAAGACTGCCCGAGGGTGCGGAACTCTGGCTCGACGGCGGCCACAATGCGGCGGGTGCCGATGCGGTGTCGGCCGCGATCGGCGAAATGGAAGAGCGCAGCCCGCGTCCGCTGGTGCTGATTACCGGGATGCTGACGACCAAGAGCGCGGAGGATTTCCTCGCGCGCTTTTCCGGAATTGCGCGCCATGTTCTCGGTGTTTCGCCGCCGGGCGAAGCATCGCGTCCCGCGTCCGAGATCGTGGAGGCGGCAAGGCACGCAGGGATTGCAGGCGAGGCGACGGAAGGGCTTCTCGATGCGCTCGACCGCGTGAAGAAGCTCGGGCTTTCCGCGCCGCCGCGCGTCTTGATCACCGGCTCGTTGTATCTTGCCGGCGAAGTGCTGGCGGCAAACGAAACGCCGCCGCAATAAATCCAGGCTGCCCGTTCAAAAAAGAACGGAGCGCTTCTCTTTCGAGAAGCGCTCCGGAAGACACGCGTATCGAGAAAATTCGATCGGTCAGACCGTGGTTTCAATCCACTGCTCGATCTTCGCCTTGGGGTAGGCGCCGATCAGACGCGAGGCCATCTCGCCATTCTTGAAGATCATCAGCGTCGGAATCGACATGATGCCGTATTTCGACGCCACGTTCGGGTTCTCGTCGACGTTGAGCTTGACGATCTTCACTTTGCTGTTTGCGCCGGAGATTTCCTCGAGCGCGGGCGCAATCTGGCGGCAGGGCCCGCACCACTCCGCCCAGAAGTCCACGAGCACCGGCTCGCTCGACTTGAGCACGTCTTTATCGAAAGAAGCGTCGGAGACTTTGTCGACGGCCATGATGGACCTCTTCAAGCGTTGGAATCGGACGGAAAATCCTTAACTCGCGCATAGGTAGGTTTGCCCGGCCACAGGGTCAAGACACGCTTTCGTCGATTGCAGGGCTCGTCTGCGTTTTCACGCGGCGCCATGCGGAATCGAGGGATTCCGCTGGAATTTCAAGGACGCGAGGGGCTGCGGTATAAATGAGCAGTGCGCGAACCGGCCGCCCGGGAAACGCTTCCAGAAGGGCTGCCCGATAGGCGGCGAGTTGCTCGATATACCCCGCAGGCACGTCCGCGAGTGCATCAGGAACGCGCGCGTCCGACTTGAAATCGCCGATCGTGACCGCGCCGTCCAGAACGGCAAGCCGGTCGACGCGTGCTGCGATCTCGATCGTGCCTTCGTCGGTATCGAGCCGCGCGATGAGTTCCGGCTCGGCCCGGCTCGCCTGACCGAACAGCACGGCGCAGTCCGGATGCGCGATCACGCGGCACGCTTCTTCTGCAAGTGCATCCCGCGCGGACGGTGTCAGGTCGCCTGCTGCCTGCGCCAGATAACGAAGGGCGGCCGCGTTGCGCTCCTCGGGCGGCACGTCGGGGAGCGACTGCAATAGGCGATGCAGAAGAACGCCGCGTCGCTTCCCACCGAAGGCGCTTCGTGCAACAGGGGCGGCAGGGCTGGCTGGAGTGCGCGTATAAGATGGACGGAGCTTTACGTTGCCGCGAGACAAAGGCTGCGCGACTTCAGCGAGCCAAGGCATGACTTGCACGGGCTCCTTCGTCTTTCGTGTTGCCGCCGGCATCTGCGGCAACTCTGTCGCGCACCAGCGCAGAACCTTATCGCTCGTATAAGGAACCGTGTGCTCCGTGATGTTGGGGCTGTCTGCAAGGATCGATTTCTCGACGAGGTCGTACCAGGAGCCTTCTTCCGCTGCATCCTTGTTCTTGTTAAGCGCCCCGCAAACCACCAGCACATCGGCCGCACGCGTCAGCGCGACGTAGAGCAGCCGCCGGTATTCTTCGAGGCGCGCCTCGCGCGCTTGCTCCTTCGAGGCAAGGCTGACCGAGGAGCTTTCCTCCTTGCTTGCGGTCCACAACAATACGGGCTCGTTGTCTGTCTCTGCGCGCAGCGGAACGACGCGCGGCTCCTTGGTCGGATGCGGCAGCGCCGTCGTATCGGCAAGCACGACGACCGGCGCTTCCAGACCCTTGACGCCGTGCACGGTCATGACGCGCACCAGCGGGCTTTCGGTTTCGAGGTCGCGCTTCACTTCCGCTTCCGCGCGGCGGAGATAGCGCAGAAATCCCTGCAGCGACGGCGTCTCCATCTTCTCATAGGCGAGGGCCGCGGAAAGAAATTCGTCGAGCGCGTCGGCGGCCTCGGGCCCAAGCCGCGCGATCATTTTTTTCCGGCCGCCGTCGCGGCCCAGCACGCGGGAATAGAAATCGAACGGACGCAGATGCGCGGCCTGTTCCTGCCAGCGCCGGAGTTGCCGTGCCGCCTCGGCATAAGCGGGCTTGCCTTGCGCGGTAGCCAAACTTTCCAGGAGCGTTCTCTTTCGCTCATGACAAAGCGTGAAGAGATCGTCGTCATCGAAGTTAAACAGCGGAGACTTCAGCACGCAGGCGAGCGAAAGATCGTCTTCCGCAAGCAGAAGCACGTCGCCGAGCGCCATCAGGTCCATGACCGCGATATTTTCGGTGAGTTTCAGCCGGTCCGCACCGGCAACCTCGACACGCTCTTGTTTGAGCGCGCGCAGGATTGCGTCGAACAGGGTGCCACGGCTCTGCACCAGAATGATGATGTCGCCCGGCGTGACCGGCCGGGGCAGCTCGCCATTGTTACGGTCCGCGACCGAGAGCCCGCCCGTCGTCCAGTGCTTCACGGCGCGCGCGATCTGTTGCGCAAGGCGCATTTTCGCGGAAGCCTGCCGCGGCCGGTCGAGCGGCTTGTCCCAGCCGTCCTCGTCTTCGGCTTCCTTTACCGCTTTGAGCGGCGGCCAGATTTCGACGGTGCCGGGCGCTTTCTGGCGTACCGCGACATGCACCGGCGTGGCGTCGTCCGACGCCGACAAACCTTTTCGTGCTTGATCGAGCAGGAAAACCCGGTCGACCGCTCGCAGCACGACGTCCACCGAACGATAGGAGTTCAGCAGTCTCGGCTTGCGTAACATGGCGCCGCTCGCCGCAACCTGCTTTTCGAAAAGCTGCCGCATCTCGTCGAAGCGCGTCGGGTCCGCGCCCTGAAAGCTGAAGATCGACTGCTTCTCGTCGCCCACGACGAAGATCGAGCGCGTCCGTACCGATGCGCCGTGTCCGGCGAAAAACTCTTCCGCGAGCTTGGCGACGATCCGCCATTGTTCGGGGCTCGTGTCCTGCGCTTCATCGACAAGGATATGTTCGATGCCGCCGTCGAGCTTGTAATGCACCCAGGCGGATTCCTCGCGCTCCAGGAGGGCTACCGTTTTGGTGACGAGATCGGCGAAGTCGAGCACGCCGCGGCGCTGCTTTGCTTTCTCGTAGCGCTCGATCACGCCTTGCGCGATCGTGAGCAGCGCGCAGGAGCGTTCGCATTCCTGCGCGGCCCGGAGCTTGTTCAGAAGCGGAACCAGCCGGTCGCGCTCTTCGAACAGCCAGGCACCGAGCCGCGAGAGAGCGGCGAGATCTGTCTTTTTACCGAACGAGCTGTCCGCTTTGGGCTCGCGCTTGGCCGTGAAGAAAACGTCGATATACGCCTCCAGCGCATCCTCCGTTTCCGCAGCACGCGCCAGCGCCTCGCCGGTTTTTTTCGCGTTGCCGCCGAGTGCGATCAGAGCTTGCGCAGAGGGTGCCCACTCGCTGCGCGGTAATGAGCTCCGGTCGAGAATTTCGCCGCTGACGGAAGCGAAACTATCGTTCGCATTGAGCGCGAGTGCGGCAAGGATGGCTGCTCTTGCACTTTCGATGCCGGCGAAGAGAATCTTGGCGCGGGAACGCAGACATTCCGTGATGGCCTGCTCGATCATCTCGTCGCCGCTCGTCTCCACGCAGTAGCGCAGCGCACGTCCCGCAGCGCTGTCCGGGTTGCGGCCGGCTTCGAGCAAGGTTTCGGTGCGGGCCTGCTCGATCAGATCGCGCTCGCCCGCTTCATCGAGCACTTCGAAGCCTGCCGGCACTTCCGCTTCGACCGGAAACATATGCAGCACGCGGTCGCAGAAAGCATGGATCGTC
>CAUJKG010000120.1 GCA_963205465.1 Pseudomonadota bacterium
AGCGATTTCGGCTGCCGCCAGACTTCGACCACGATGGCGCCGAGCGCCTTGCAGGCCAGCGCGTCGGATGCCGCGCGCAACGCTTCCGCCGTGTTCCGCGTTTTCACGAACAGCATCCGGTCGGGATCGATGCCGAGATCAAACAGGCCTTGCGCGGAAAGCTCTCCGCATTGTCGCGCCGTGAATTCCTGCCGCACCCACAGCACGAAACTTTTGGGACTTGAGACGCGCAACGCCAGCATCGCCGCGAAGGCCGAGCCGGAAACGCTGTCGCGTTCCTCGGCATAAATCTCGTGGAGCCTTCCCGGCAGCAGTCCGCCGCCGAGCGCTGCATCCACTCCGGGGTGACCGAGTTCCGCACGCTTCGCCTGCCCGTCCAGCGAAATGCCGGCCGCCTCGATACGGGTGATGGTCTCGCGCAAGGCGGCGAGCGAAAGCCGGGACATCTCGAACCTGTTTCTTTTGTTCTTGTTATGTTCTATAGAAATGAAGGAAGAGTCAACGGCCCTGGAAGCGGCGTAAGACAATGGAATTAAAGCGAAAACTCGAAATCCTGGCGGATGCGGCGAAATACGACGCCTCCTGCGCCTCGAGCGGCGGCGAAAAACGCAATTCCGCCGACGGCAAAGGGATCGGCTCCAATACCGGCGCCGGGATTTGCCACTCTTATGCGCCGGACGGGCGCTGCATCTCGCTCCTGAAAATCCTGCTCACCAATGCCTGCGCATTCGATTGCCTCTATTGCGTGAACCGCGCCTCGAGCAACGTGCCGCGCGCGCGCTTCACGGTGGAGGAAGTGGTCAAGCTCACGCTCGATTTTTACAAGCGCAATTATATCGAGGGTCTGTTTCTTTCGTCGGGCATCATTCGCAGCGCCGACTACACGATGGAGCAGATCGTGCGGGTCGCACGCTCGCTACGCGAAGAGCATCACTTCCGCGGCTATATTCACCTGAAGACGATTCCCGATGCCGACGAGAAGCTGATCGAAGCCGCCGGCCGCTATGCCGACCGCCTCAGCATCAACATCGAACTGCCGCGCGAGCAGAGCCTGGCAAAACTCGCGCCGGAAAAGAACGTGCGTGCGATCCGCACCGCGATGGGCAAGCTGCGGCTGAAAATCGACGAAGCGCAAGCAGAGAAGAAAGCGCCCCGCTTCTCGCCCGCCGGTCAGGGCACGCAGATGATCGTCGGCGCGGACGGCACCAGCGACCGGCAGATTCTCGAAACCAGCACCAATCTCTACGCATCCTATCGCCTGAAGCGGGTCTATTACTCCGCCTTCAGCCCTATTCCCGATGCAAGCCGCGCGCTGCCCCTGCAGGCGCCACCGCTCATGCGCGAGCATCGGCTCTATCAGGCCGATTGGCTATTGCGCTTCTACGGCTTCAACGTCGAAGAGATCGCGGCCGGGAACGAAGGCATGCTCGCCCTCGACATGGACCCGAAGCTCGCCTGGGCGCTCGCGCACCGCGAGCGCTTCCCGCTCGACATCAACAAAGCCTCGCGCGAGGAATTGCTGCGCGTGCCGGGGCTCGGCGTGCGCAGCGTCGACCAGATCCTTGCCTCGCGCCGATTCCGCTCGATCCGCGCCGACGACTTGAAACGCCTGCATGTTTCCTCGCGCAAGGTGCTGCCGTTTCTCGTACTCGCCGATCACCGCCCCTCCACGCGCCTCATCGATACCGCAAATTTCAAACGCTACTTCGTGCCCGAACCTTCGCAACTGTCGCTGGCGCTCTAGATGCATGTCGTCCGGCTGAAATCCGAAACCGACTTCGAAGGCTGGCGTGACGCCGCCCGTGCGCTCCTTATCGAGCGCATCAAACCGGAAGCGGTTTCCTGGCTTGGCGGCGAAGGCGCAAGCGATCTTTTCGCCGACACGAAAGCAGACGGCGCGCGCATGTTCAGCCTTGCCGCCGCGACACCGACCGTCCCGAAGTCGTTCCTGACTTTCGCGCGCAAGGCCGTGCTCCATAGCGATCCGGAACGCTTCGCGCTGCTCTATCGCCTGTTGTGGCGGCTGCAACGCGAACGCGGCCTGATGGAAACCGGAATCGACCCGGAGGTTTCGCGCCTGCGCGACCTGGTGAAATCCGTCCGCCGCGATCAGCACAAGATGACCGCCTTCGTCCGTTTTCGCGAAGTCGCAACGGAAAACGGCCCCTTGTTCATCGCCTGGTTCGAGCCCGATCATCATATCGTGGAAGCGACGGCCGACTTTTTCGTCAAACGCTTCAGCGCCATGCACTGGTCGATCCTGACGCCGAAAGCCTGCGCGCACTGGGATCGGCAAATCCTCACATTCGGTCCGGGAGCGAGTAAAAAGGATGCCCCTACCGACGACGCGCTCGAAGACTATTGGCGGAGCTATTACGCGAGCATCTTCAATCCCGCGCGGGTCAAGCTCGGCGCGATGCAGAAGGAAATGCCGCAGAAATACTGGCGGAACCTTCCGGAAGCGCCGTTGATTAAAGAACTGACCGCTGGTGCCGCGCGCCGCGCCACGGCCATGGTCGAAGCGCCGGCACCGGAAGCGCGCGCGAACTTGCAGAAGCTCGAACCGATGCCGCAGAAACGCAAATCAGCCGACAGCATCGAAGCCTTGCGCGAAGCCGCCGCGCATTGCCGCGATTGTCCGCTCTGGAAAGATGCGACCCAGACCGTATTCGGTGAAGGCCCCGCGAATGCCGAGGTCATGTTCGTCGGCGAGCAGCCGGGCGATCAGGAGGATATTGCCGGCAAGCCCTTTGTCGGCCCGGCCGGGCGGCTGTTCGACCAGGCGCT
>CAUJKG010000121.1 GCA_963205465.1 Pseudomonadota bacterium
AAGGTTTCGGACAGCGAGAAATGATGGCCTGCCAGGCGGTCACTGCTGTCAGCGACCAGTTGTGCCAGCAGCTCCTTGATCCGTTCTATCCACCGTGGGTCAGCAAAATTCATCGTCATTCTTTCGATTCCAGTTCGTGCAGGATGCGGGCATGCTTGTCGCGGTCGAGGTCGTAGAACCACATGATCGACATCGCGATTGCGGTGAAAACGAGCATCATGGGGCCATAAAGAAGCGCCAGATGGACGGTGGCGTCGCGCGGCACGGCCTCGACCGCGACGCCTTGGGGGAAGCGGATCAGATCGAGCGCCACCCCGGCGAGCGCGCCGCCGAGCCCCAGCGCCGCCTTGCGCGTGAACGCGCTGACCCCGAACAGAAAGCCCTCGCTGCGACTCTTGAACCGCAACTCATACGCATCGGCGATGTCCGCGAGCATGGCACCCGCAATCACCATCGCAGGGCCGCCGGCAAGCGATGCAAAAAATGCCGCCGCGGCGAGTAGGGCGGTCAAGGCTTCGGGGCTGTCGGGAGGGGTGAGGAGGCCTGTCTCTCGCAGACCTATCGGCGTCACGTTGAGCGCGACCGATACCACGACCGACACCACATAGGCCGTGCGCTTGTCGAACCGGTCGGCCAGTGCGCGAGCGAACAGCGATCCCAGCATGAAGCCGAAGGCCGCGCCGAGGAACACCCATTGGATACCCCATGTCGGCAGCTTCCAGTAGAAAGTGTTGACGTGCACCGCGAGGGCCGCCTGCACGCCGCCGAGGACATAGGAAATCAGGATCGCGATGAAGTAGATCGCAAAGGTGCGGAGCCGGAAAGCATTGACGAGATTGCTCAGCATCGGTTCGTGAAACTGACCGCGGCCTTGCGACTGCATCCGGGAATAATATTGCATCGCACGCTTTTGGGTTGTTGCGGCGGATACCAGAATCGCAATCAGCGCAATCACGCCGCAGGTCAGCGCGAGCGGGGGATAGGCCGCCTCGTTCAACTGCCCCTGCGGATATTCGGGGGTCGCGCGAAAGAATATGCTGAAAGCGACCGCAAGGACGATCAAGCGCCCCGTAAACGCAAAGATATTTCTGTAGCCGGACACCGAAATCCGCTCGTCGAAATCGGTCGAAAGTTCGGCGCCGAGCGCCATGTGGGGGATGAAATAGAAGGATTGCATCAGCCGGCAGAAGGCGGTGAAGCCGAGCAACCAGAAAAACGTCCCGCATTGCCCGAGGCCTGCAGGCGGATCGAAGAGCATATAGAGGGCGAAAGCGAGCGGTATCGGCGCCAGATAGAGATAGGGATGCCGGCGGCCGAGCCGCGTAGCGATCCGGTCGGACAATTGTCCGATCAGCGGGTCTGAAATGCCATCGAACAGCAAGGCGATCAGAAGCGCGAGGCCGACCAGCGAACCCTGCAGCCCGATGACCTGGACATAATAGAAAAAGAGAAATGTCTCGAGCGTCGCGGTCTTCACGCCCTCGGCCATTTCACCGAGGCCATATCCCAATTTCGTCCTGATCGAGAGCCGGTCGGCGCTCATGTTCTCGCGGGAAGTCCAGCCGATGTTGGACGAAGGGGTGTCGTCGATGGCCGGGGGTAAACCCGGGACAGCTTCCTTCATCCTGCTCTCCACTTTTCACGCTCATTGATCGCGCGCGAATCTTATGGTAATACGTTACCAACGGCATGCCATCGCGCGATCGGCTAGTCAATGAGGTGGGTTGCAGGAGGTGAAACAGACGATATAGCGGCGGTGTTATGACGGATGCCGAAGACGGGGTGGGCCGGGGCGGCCATATGTTCGACAAGCGAGCTGCGACCTTGCTGGAAGCGGCACAGGCGATTGTTCGCGAGACGGGAAACTTCGATCTGCCGATGCGGACGCTGGCGGCGCGCGCGCAGGTCAGCCTGCGCACGCCCTATGAGGTGTTCGGGTCGAAGAACGGCATCATCCGCGCGCTGCTCAAATCGGAACAGGAAGAGTTCAGGGAGATCGTCAGAAATTACCGGTCCATCGATCGGCTCGAGATGTTCTTCGACCGGACGTTGCTCGGCATGGAGTTTTATGCGCGCGAGCAGCCCTTCTATCGGGCGCTGTTCCGGGCAACCCAGGCGTTTTCGGGCGGCGACGAAACCGAGCCCGCGCGCGAGATGCTGCCCATCTATGCCAATATGGTTCGCCGGGCGATCGAAGAGGGCTTCCTGCGCGATGATCTGAACATCACGAATATCGCCGAAATCCTCACCGACCTGTTTGCGGCGAACCTGCGCAACTGGGCGTCCAGCGATTTCGACATCTGGCTCGCCGGGCAGAAAATCTGCTTCGGATTTTCGCTCGCGCTTGCCGGCGTCGCTATGCCGCAATGTGTCGAGCGGCTGCACCTGAGCGCCCGGACTTACGACAAAGCGATTCAGGATTATCCCGGCGGAGCAGCGATCCCCGTCAGGTAATCCCGCGCTTCTGCCAGAATTCCGACCCGTGGACCTGGTCGTATGTCTTGCGCAGCAACTCGCGGTCGTTCTGTTTGAATGTCGGACTGCGTCCGAGGAAGATTTCCCGGCCCAGCAAGCGGGGGAGTTCGGGGTCCTTGCCGGCGAACCAATCCTCGCCCAGATGGTCGTAATTCTCGATCGGCTGCATGCCGATCCGCGTATACGTCATGTGCAGAACGACACGCTCGCCGGGGATCTGGCGTGGGTAATTGCCGTGCCATACCGATCCGTCCCACAGGCAGATCGCGCCCTTGGATGCGACGATGGGTTGCGCGCCTTCCGGCTCTGCGCGTTCTTCGGGCGATGGATGACGCTTCAGCTTGTGCGAACCCGGAACGACAAGCGTCGCGCCGGATTCCTCGGTGAACTCGTCGGTGACCAGGCAGGCCGTGCACATGATCTCCCATTCCGGGAAGGGTGCGGGAAACCAGCTATTGTCCGCGTGGAGACCGAGAGAGCCTTTTCCTGCGCGCCGGCGCGAGCCGGACAATTGCGAGAAAAGTGCGCCTTTGCCGAGTAGATATTCGACCAGTGTCAAAAGCTTTGGCGTCGATATGGCGTCGGCAAAGATGGGATCCTCGCCCAATATCGTGAAACGCGTCGGGGCTTTTTCTTCATCTCCTGCCGCCACGGTGCGAATGATTGCCTCACGGACGTCATCGACAATCCGGTCGGTGCGCTCGTCGTGGAATATGGTGTATCCCCACCGGTCCAACTCGGCGACATTCTCCTCGAGCCCTTGTTCGATAATGCGGTCGTGCAGCTTTTGCATGGCATTTGATCTCCTCTGTCGGGAGACAGGTAACATGTTACCAATGCTGCGCAAGATGTTTTCTCTGTTGGCGCATGACGAAAGCGTGCTCCCACGCCGGCAAAACTCCGCGTGTGCGCAATGCCCGCAGTCTCAACACCCACTATTAACCCATCAGCTCGTTGCTGTGCCGTCGATAGCGAGGTCCGCTTCTCTCGGTTTCGATCTAACAGCTGCCGTTCCGCTGTCGTTGAGAGTTTCAGACGCCGCCAGGCGTCGGAAAGTCTTCGGTGCCCGAACCGCGGTGGTCATGGGCTGAGCTATGGGGAAAGCTGTTTTGCGCAGGTCATGGTGCTGGACGTTGCTGCCCAAAATCGGACGTATCTGAGATCGGACCGTCTGAATTTAGATCGCAAAAGCGGACGTGCAAAAGCGGACGGGCCGATTTTGACAGTGCGGCGTCTGCTTTTGGGCAGCGTCGGCGCGAGCGGGTTCGCTTCCAGGCGCGGGTGTGCGCTGGATCGTGTCGGTGCCAGGTCGTGCCGGGTCACGGCGCAGGTGTCCCGGATGAGACCGCCGGCTGGGGCGGCGCGCGAGGCTGATTGCGGCGCTCGAAGACCTCGATGATGATCATCGTGCCGCCGCAGCACGGACAGGTCGGCCGGGGCTCTGCATCATCGGTCGGTTCGTCGGCCGGTGGCGGCGCGACGTTGAGCAGGCGGCGCGCGCGTTCGAGATGATCCTTGCGGCGTGCGCTGGCGAGCAGGCCATAGTGACGGATGCGGTGGAACCCGCGCGGCAGGGCGTGAAGTAGAAAGCGGCGGATGAACTCGTCGGCGGCGAGGGTCATGACCTGCTGCCGTCCGGCACCGGCCTTGCGATAATCCTTGTAGCGGAAGGTGACCCCGGCCTCGTCGAACCGGAGGAGGCGGCTGTTCGATATGGCGACGCGGTGGGTGTAGCGCGCGAGGTAAGCGAGCACCGCCTCGGGCCCGGCGAACGGCGGCTTGGCATAGACGACCCAGCGCTTCTTGCGGACCGGCGAGAGGTGCCGCAGGAAAGCGCGCCGTTCGGCGAGATGC
>CAUJKG010000122.1 GCA_963205465.1 Pseudomonadota bacterium
CCCCTTCCAATCCTTTTGTCACGCCCGAATGGCTCGAAGCCGAACGCAACAAGCCTGACGTCGTCATCGTCGATGGCTCATGGTATCTGCCCGCGATGAAGCGCGACGGACGCGCTGAATATCACAGTGCGCACATTCCCGGCGCGGTTTACTTCGACATCGACGAAGTGAAGGACATCAACTCGACGCTTCCGCACATGCTGCCGCCGCCGGAAGTCTTTTCGCTCCATATGGCGCGGCTTGGCATTTCGGACGGACAGCGCATCGTCGTCTATGACGGCGCCGGATTGTTCTCGGCACCCCGCGTCTGGTTTACTTTCAAAGTATTCGGGGCCGCCGACGTTTTCATTCTTGATGGAGGGCTGCCGGCTTGGCGCGCAAAAGGACTGCCCGTGGAAAGCGGAAATGTCGTGCGCACTCCCGGCAGCTTTACGCCCCGCTTCTCTCGCTCCATGGTTGCCGATCTCGATCGCGTGGACCTCTCGCTGCAACAGAAGACCGCGCAGGTGATCGACGCGCGTCCGGCAGCGCGATTCCGCGGAGAAGAGGCCGAGCCGCGTGCGGGGGTCGCTTCGGGCCATATTCCCGGAAGCATCAACGTGCCATCGAGCGCGCTCGTGAAAGACGGCAAGCTCGCCTCCCCGGACCAGATCAGAAAAGTTTTCGATGAAGCCGGGTACGATCCATCTCAGCCGGTTATCGCAAGTTGCGGCTCCGGCGTTTCGGCGGCGATCGTCTGGCTTGCGCTTGAAGCGATCGGGAAGCCGCCCGCAGCGCTTTACGATGGCTCCTGGTCAGAATGGGGCTCCAATCCGGACACCGCGAAGGCGACCGGACCGGCAAAGAAGAGTTGATACGCACAATGCCCGGCAATCCGATTGTCACCGGCTTCTTCCACGAGCCGACTTTTTCGATCGAATATCTCGTCGAGGACCCCTCGACCAAGCGGGCCGCGATTATCGATCCCGTGCTGGACTACGACGAAAAATCGGGACGCCTGTCGTACCGGACTGCGGACAGGTTGCTCGACGAAATTGCGCGGCGCGGGCTGACAGTGGACTGGATTCTCGACACGCATCCGCATGCGGATCACTTCTCTTCGGCCGCCTACTTGAAAGAGAAACTGGGCGCGCCTACCGCGATCGGAGAAAAAATCACCGAAGTCCAGAAGCTCTGGAAGACGATCTACAATCTTCCGTCGTTCCCCGCCGACGGCTCCCAATGGAACAAGTTGTTCGCCGACGGCGAGACCTTCAAGATCGGCTCGCTCAATGCCCGCGTGATGCTTTCGCCCGGACATACGCTTTGTTCGATCACCTACATCGTGGGCGACGCCGCGTTCGTCCACGACACGTTGTTTCAGCCGGATTACGGCTCAGCGCGCGCGGATTTTCCCGGAGGGAACGCTGCGCGGCTTTACGACTCGATCCAGCGAATTCTTTCGTTGCCCGAAGACACCCGGCTTTTCACCGGTCACGATTATATGCCGGGCGGACGGCCACCGAAGTGGGAATCCACGGTGAAAGAACAGAAAGTAACGAACAAGCATTTCGCATCGCGGCCGACATGCGAGGCGTTCGTGAAGATACGCGAAGCGCGCGACGCAACGCTTCCGATGCCGAAGCTGATCCTGCATGCGTTGCAGGTGAACATGCGCGGCGGCCGCCTGCCCGACCCCGAGGATAACGGCCGCAGCTATCTGAAAATCCCGGTGGGAGCGCTCTGACTAGTTATGCAGGATCTGCGAGAGGAAGCGCTTGGTCCGCTCGTGCTGCGGGCTGGTAAAAAATGCTTCCGGTCGGTTTATTTCGACAATCTGTCCTTCGTCCATGAAAACGATACGGTCGGCGACCTGACGGGCGAAGCCCATTTCGTGGGTCACGATCAGCATGGTCATGCCATCGTCCGCAAGCGAACGGATGGTGTCGAGCACTTCCTTGATCATTTCGGGATCGAGCGCGGAAGTCGGCTCGTCGAACAGCATGATCTTGGGGTTCATGCAGAGCGCGCGGGCGATGGCGACGCGCTGCTGCTGCCCGCCGGATAATTGCGCGGGATATTTGCCGGCCTGTTCCGGAATTCTCACCCGCTTCAAAAACTCCATGGCGATTTCTTCGGCCTGCGCCTTCGGCCGCCGCCGCACCCAGATCTGCGCCAGCGTGCAGTTTTCAAGCACCGTCAGATGCGGAAAAAGATTGAACTGCTGAAAGACCATACCGACGTCCGCTCGAACGGCATCGATGCTGCGGAGATCGGCGGTGAGCTCTACGCCATCCACCACGATCCGGCCCTGCTGATGCTCCTCGAGGCGATTGATACAGCGGATCAGCGTCGATTTACCGGAGCCCGACGGCCCGCAGATGACGATCCGCTCCTTGCGCGCGACTTTCAGATTTACATCGCGCAGGACGTGGAACGTACCGAACCATTTGTTCACACCCGCCATCTCGACGGCGACCGCATCCAATGTCGTAGCGAGATCGCTCATCGCATCGCTCCCTCAATGCGCAATGCGCTGGGTCCGGCACGGCGCTCCAGAAACAGCGAGTAGCGCGACATCGCAAAGCAGAACGCAAAGTAGATCAGTCCGGCAAAGGCAAAGCCGGTATAAAGTGTGGTCGGCGACGCCCAGTTCGGATCCGAAAACGCCGACCGGATCTGACCGAGCAGATCCAAGATCGCAACGATCTGCACGAGGGTGGTATCCTTGAAGAGCCCGATAAAGTTATTCACGATGCCGGGAATGACTTTGCTCAGCGCCTGCGGCAGCACGATGAGGCCCATGGTTTTCCAGTATCCAAGGCCCAGCGCCGCCGCGCTTTCGTATTGATGCTTCGGCACCGCCTGAAGACCCCCGCGGACGACCTCGGCCATGTAAGCGCCCGAGAAAAGCGCGACACCGATCAGCGCCCGCACGAGGCGCTCGATACTTGCGCCGCCGGGCAGAAACAGCGGCAACATATAGGTTGCGAAGAACAGCACGGTAATCAGGGGAACGCCGCGCCAGAACTCAATGAAGGCAATACTCGCCCAGCGGACCAGCCGCATCTCGGACCGCCGTCCCAATGCGAGCGCAACACCGATCGGGAGTGCGGCAACAATTCCGGTTACGGCAACGACGAGGGTTACCAAGAGCCCGCCCCATTCGCGCGTCTCCACCCAGCGCAAACCGAAATCAGCATCAACCGGCAAGATCACCAGCGCCAATGCGACGAAGAAAATCGCCATCGCCTTCAACGAAGTCGAGAAGCGCGTCCCGAACAATCTCGCGATCAACG
>CAUJKG010000123.1 GCA_963205465.1 Pseudomonadota bacterium
TACCGCCACTAAGCGAGAAAACGCGTAAACGGCCCTTCCAAATTCGTAGAGATGTAGCTTTCCTTCATCAGCCAAGCTTCCATCATACACGAGCGAAATTTGATCCGGCTCTTCAACTGTTGCCATGCAGTACCCCCACCAAATACTGCTTTATGCGCGTGACAATCTCAACGGCTAGGGTCGCTTCAAATCCGCCGGTGAAATGAGCTGCGAGAACGCCCAGCACCAGATCACGACGCTCTGATACTCCTCGACGTTCACGCCCGCCGGAATGGCGTAACGCTGGCCGCCTTCGAAGGAACGCAGTCCGCTCACTTCGACGAACTGCTTCTTGGCAATCAGCTCCTTCATCTCTTCCTTGGACTTGATGTTCGCCTTCTTGACCAGGAGCACGCGATAATCCGGTCCCGGCCCAACCTTGAAATCAGCGTTCAGATAGATCTGGTCCTTGAAGACCGTGAGCTTGCCCTGCCCCCAATGTACGCGGTCGCTGGGATCGGCATGGATGAAAGTACCGTTCGCAAAAACCGGCATCTGCTGCTCGGTCTGGGTGAGTTGATCGGTGCCGGCCGGCGGCGGGAAGATGAAGGGAAAGAGATAAATCCCGAGCCCGAAGCCCGCGCCCACCCCGAGGATTCCGCCGAGCGCGAAGAGAAGAAAACCGCGAATGAAGCGTCGCATCGCTTAGCTCCCTGTTTCTGTCAGTCTAGCGGAGAAGCAGCACACCGCCAGTAAAGCGCGATGACGATTGCGCGAGGCTATGAAACGGCGGCGTCCGCGATCTTTTTCAGTGCCGCCGCATCCTCCGGGAACCCGGCCGCGATCCAGGCCGCTTCCGCAGCAGCAAGCGCCTTGCCGAGCTTTGGACCTCTCTCCACGCCGCGGCGGATGAAGTCGTCCGCCGACAAGGGAAAGCGCGGCGGCGTCCAGCGCGAGGGAAGCGACAGCAAAGCGCCCCACTCTTCGTCGGCAAGCGAGGCGTCGGCATGCGCAAATGAAAGCAGCGCGCGGTCGCAATATTCCTCCGCGCCGATGCGATAGAGCGTTTCGCGCGCATAGCCCTCGCCGTGCGACGGCAAAAGCCGCCACCAGCGCTCCGCCATCGAAGCCAGGCGCTTGTATTCGCTGTTGGAAAGCCGCAACCGCTCCCGCAGATGCAACGCATCGTCCTCGACGCGTACCGCAACCGCGGCGAGCCTGCGCACGGCGTCCGGCTCTATTTCGAGCGACGCCTCGATCAATGTGAGCCGCGTCAGCGCCGGCAGTTCCGGCGCATTCGCAAAAACACGGTCGTAGATTCCGGCATCGGCCATCGCCGTCATCGCTTCCGCTGCGCGCCGGGCCGCAAGCGTTTTCAGGATTTCGGCGCGGATGCGTTCGCGCGAAAGCTGCGCGAGCCGGTCGCGCGCCCGCGCGCAGGCAAGATAGCCTTGCGCATCCGGCTCGCCTTCGCCATAGGCCGCGAAGAAGCGAAAGAACCGCAATACGCGCAAGTAATCTTCCGCGATGCGCTGTTCGGGATCACCGATGAAGCGCACACGCCGCGCGGCAATGTCTGCGAGCCCACCGCAATAATCATGCACCACGCCGTCGCTCGTCAGCGACATCGCATTGAACGTGAAGTCTCGGCGCTCGGCGTCGCGCTTCCAGTCGCGGCCGAAACGCACCACGGCATGGCGTCCGTCGGTCTCGACGTCCTCGCGCAACGTCGTCACCTCGAACGGCTTGCCTTCGGCGACAACCGTAATCGTGCCGTGCTCGATGCCGGTCGGCACCGCCTTGAAACCGGCCGCACTCGCGCGCTGGACCACGGTTTTCGGCTCCGCCGTGGACGCAAGATCGATTTCACTGAGCGGCAGTCCGAGCAGAAGATTGCGCACCGCGCCGCCCACCACGCGGGTTTCTTCGCCGCCGCCGTTCAGAGCAGCGAGCACATCAGCGAGCGGCTTTTGCCGGAGAAAGGCGATCTGGTCCGCGTCGAGTTGCTTCCGCGCGGCAGCGCCACTCATTTTGTGTAGCCCGGAACGAACTTGCCGTCCTTGTCGATATGCGCCGGGATATAGGTGCTGCCGGGACGATAGCCGCCGTAATGCGAGAGCCACACCAGGCTGATCGCAACCAGAATGATGCCGGCGAAGGCAAGCCATGCCACCACCTTCGCGCCCCAGTTGTCGCGGTCGCGCGCGTCGCGCTTGGTCAGGTACAGGATCGCCACATAGATGGCGAAGGGCGCGATGAAGAGCGCAATTTCGGTGAAGATCGTGCGAGCCATTATTCGTACAGCTTCTCGTAGAGATTGCGGATCATGCCGGCGGTGGCGCCCCAGATATTACGCTGTTCGAACGGCATTGCGTAGAAGTGCCGTTCGGTCCCCTTCCAGAGGCGAGACCGTTTCTCGTGGTTCTCCCGCGCCATCAGAAAGGCGAGCGGCACCTCGAACACCTCATCCACTTCCTGCGGATTGATCGTGAGCGTGAAGCCCGGCGCGATCAGCGCCACCACCGGCACGATCCGAAAGCCGGTACCGGATAAATACGAGTCGAGATAGCCGAGCGGCGTGGCAAAGCGCGCCGGCAGGCCAACTTCCTCATCCGCCTCGCGCAGCGCCGCGGCAAGCGGCGAGGCATCATCCGGATCGATCCGGCCGCCGGGAAACGCGATCTGCCCTGCATGCGTGCTCAGATGCTGCGAGCGTTGCGTGAGCAGCACCGTCGGTTCTTCCCACGCGATGATCGGCACCAGCACCGCCGCCGGGTGCGACGCATTCGCGGCAATACTGTCGGTGAATTCGGGGTTCAGCTTGTGATCGCCGCTCCTGAACTCGTGCGGATGCAAAATGGCCTGCGGCTCGGGATAAAGCCTCTCCTTCGCCAGCGCGATAAATTCGCGAAGCGCGGGCGAATAGCTCTCCAACACGAGATTGCTTTGCTGCATTCAGCGCAGACCTGTAACACTTTCGGCAGGCGCCATGGAGAAGAATTCTCCCGCCGACGCAATACCAAACCATTCTTTGCCGTTGAGATTGCGCGTCTCGCTCATCTCCACAAGGTCGAAAAACAAGGCCCGCGTCACCCGCGCCCAGAGATCGCGCCGCACGTGCAGATAGGGCTTGAGCCCGCCGCTATGGGCTTCGGGCTCGAAACGCAAGGGATGCTCCGCGTCACAGCGCACGAGATCGTCGACATTGGTGCGGAAGGAGAGCGTCCGGCCCGGCCCCTCGCCGTCGACCGCCATCTCCACGGCATGGAACGGCGCGTCGTCGACCTTGATCCCGACCTTTTCCACCGGCGTCACCAGGAAGTAATTCTCGCCTTCCCGTTTCAGGACCGATGCAAAGAGTCGCACCAGCGCCGGGCGGCCGATCGGCGTGCCGAGATAGAACCAGGTTCCATCCGCCGCGATCCGCATGTCGATATCGCCGCAAAACGGCGGATTCCACAGATGCACGGGCGGCAGCTTGCGCTCCTTGCCCACCGCGGCGAGGAGCGATTCCAGCCCTTTGGGCGCTGCCCCGGTATGATTGCTGTGGTCGGTCATGAATCTATCCGGATTGTGATCGCAAAGCCCGGCCCTTTCGGCCATTTGAGCATGATCTTTTCCCAAAACCGCTTCACACTTTTCGGGATCATGCTCTAGCCTAAACGCCTGAAGAACCTTTTGGGACCGCCTTGATACCGGCCCAGTCGCAGTCTTTCGTGCGCATGGAAATTGCATGAACATGCCTGAAATGCACATGCCGGACGCAAGTGAGTCGGAAGGCCGCGCAGTACCCGCCCTCGAACGCGAATGGAGCAGCCGTTGAGCCCCGCAAACGCCGAAAATCTCGACCAGATGATCGTCCGCGCCGCGGAAACGACCGCCGAAAGCGTGAAAGCCGCGCGGACCGCGATCGGCAACGTCATCTTCGGTCAGGAGAAGGTGGTCGATCACGCGCTGATCACGGTGCTGGGCCTGCAGGCGCGGCGCGTGCAGTTCACGCCCGATTTGATGCCCTCCGACATCATCGGCGCGGAAGTGCTGGAAGAGTCGGCCGCAGGCAAGCGCTCGTTCCGCTTCATCGAAGGCCCGGTCTTCACGCAGTTGCTGCTCGCCGACGAAATCAACCGCGCAAGCCCCCGCACCCAGTCCGCGCTCCTGCAATCCATGCAGGAATATCACGTGACGGTCGCGGGCCAGCGCCATGATCTGCCGAAGCCCTTCCATGTGCTGGCGACGCAGAACCCGCTCGAGCAGGAGGGCACCTACCCGCTCCCCGAAGCACAGCTCGACCGCTTCCTGATGGAAATCGACGTCACCTATCCGGACCGCGAAGCCGAGAAGAGAATTCTCTTCGACACCACCGGCGTCGAAGAAACCAAACCGCAAGCCGCTATGAGCGTGGAAGACCTGATGGCGGCACAGCGCCTCGTGCGCCGCATTCCGGTCGGAGAGTCGGTGGTCGAGGCGATTTTGAATCTCGTGCGTTCCGCGCGTCCCGACAACGCGAGCGATGACATCGCAAAGCAGATTGCCTGGGGCCCGGGCCCGCGCGCTTCGCAAGCGCTAATGCTCGCGGTCCGCGCGCGTGCGCTGCTCGACGGCCGTCTCGCGCCGTCGGTCGACGACGTGCTCGAATTGGCCGAGCCGGTGCTGAAGCATCGCATGGCGCTGAACTTTGCGGCCCGCGCCGACGGCGCGAGCGTCGAGAGCGTGATCGGCAAGCTCAAGACCAAGATCTGAGAGCAAGCGAGCGAATGAAGGCACCCATCGACGCGGCGACAAGGGAAGACGAGATCGCGCCGGTTCGTTCGGCAACGGGAAGCGCACAGCAACTCGTCGCCGCGATGCCGCGTTTGATTCTCGAGGCCCGCCGCGCCGCCGCTTCGGTGTTTCACGGACTGCATGGCCGTCGCCGCGCAGGTCCCGGCGAAAACTTCTGGCAATATCGCCGCTTCAACGACGGCGAACCCTCAAACCGCGTCGACTGGCGGCGCTCTGCGCGCGACGACCA
>CAUJKG010000124.1 GCA_963205465.1 Pseudomonadota bacterium
GCCGCTGGCGCTGGTCACAAGCACCTTGCAGGCTTGGCTCACGCAAAGCGGGATCGATCTGAAGACCATCGGCCTCTTCTCGCTCGTCGGCCTGCCCTACACCTTCAAGTTTTTCTGGGACCCGCTGGTGGACGCGCTCAACGTGCCTGTCCTCACCGCATGGCTTGGGCGCCGCCGAAGCTGGCTCGTGCTGTCGCAATTTCTCCTGATCGCGGCGATCGTCGTGCTCGGTTTCTCCGACCCGAAAACATCGATCTTTTACGTGACTGTTGCGGCACTCCTCGTTGCTGCAGCCTCGGCGACGCAGGACATCGTGATCGATGCCTTCCGCGTCGAAAGCCTGCCACAGGAAGAACAGGCCGCAGGGATCGCGAGCTATATTCTGGCCTATCGCGTTGCGCTCCTGCTCTCCGGCGCGGGCGCGCTCTTGCTCGTGTCTTATCTCGAAGCGACGGGCGTTGCGCCGCTGACAGCTTGGAAGACTTCTTATATCGCTGCGGCGGCCTGCATCGCCGTCGGCCTAGTGGCGGCACTGCTTGCAAAAGAACCCGCGGCAGAAGCGTCGGAGGAAAACACCGAAGGCTCGCCACTGCGTCGCATCTACGCGACTGCGTTCAGCGCCTTCAGCGAGTTTCTCTCGCGGCCGCTTGCGATCACCGTTCTCGTCTTCGTGCTCCTGTTCAAGTTCTGCGATGCCTTTGCGGGCGTACTGACCGTACCTTTCGTACTCAAGACCGGCTTCAGTCTGGCCACGTATGCAACGGTCGTAAAAGGTGTCGGCTTCGCTGCCGCCGTGATCGGGGGGCTTGCCGGCGGCATGCTCGCGCGCGCACTGCCGCTCACGACCTGCCTCTGGATTGCGGCGATCATCCAGATGCTGTCGAACCTGATGTTTTCCTGGCTTGCCTGGATCGGTCCCGACGTCCCCGCACTGACCGTCACGATCATCGTCGAGAACTTTACGTCCAACGCGGCGAACGTGATCTTCGTCGCCTATCTCTCAGCACTTTGCGGCGCGCGCGCGCATACCGCCACGCAATTCGCGCTGCTCTCCGCCATCGCCGCAGTGGGCCGCACGGTGCTTGCGGCAAGCGGCGGCTATGTCGCGGAGGCAACCGGCTGGTTCTGGTTCTTCGTGGTGACGGCTTTTTCCGCGATCCCGAGCCTCCTGCTGTTGTGGTGGCTTCAGCATCGCGGACATTTCAAAATGCTCGCAGGCGAAAAGAAATAGCGGCCTAAAACAGCGTCCGCTGACGGATCGCGGCCGAGAGCGTTCCTTCATCGAGATAATCGAGCTCACCGCCGACCGGCACGCCATGCGCGAGCCGTGTCACTTTCACATCCGCATTGCGCAGGAGATCCGTGATGTAGTGCGCCGTGGTCTGGCCATCGACCGTCGCCGAGAGCGCAAGCACGACCTCCGTCACCTCGGGTTCGTGCGCGCGGCTGATGAGGGACTTGATGTTGAGATCGTCCGGCCCGATGCCGTCGAGTGCCGACAAAGTGCCGCCGAGCACATGATAGCGTCCGGCTACCACGCCCGCGCGCTCCAGCGCCCACAGATCGGCCACGCTTTCGACCGCGACGAGCAGCGAAGAATCGCGCGTATGATCTGCGCAGACCGAGCACGGATTGCGCGTATCGATATTCGCGCAGATATCACAAACCACGATTTTCTTCAGTGCGTCGCCGAGTGCTGCGGTCAGCGGCTCCATCACCTCCTCGCGCTTTCGCAACAGATGCAGCGCAGCCCGGCGCGCAGAGCGCGGTCCGAGCCCGGGAAGTTTTGCCAGCAATTGAATGAGCCGTTCAATTTCCGGCCCGGCGACGACGCGGCGCATCAGAACATGCTCAGAAAAGGTTCATTCCCGGCGGCAGCGGCAGCCCACCCGTCAGCGCCTTGGCCTTCTCCTCAACGAGCTTTTCCGATTTTGCGCGTGCATCGGCACTTGCCGCGACGATCAGATCTTCGACGATTTCTTTTTCGTCGGCTTTCATCAGGCTCGCGTCGATCGAAACTTTCCGGATCGCACCTTTCGCGCTCATGGTGACCGAAACGAGACCGCCACCGGCAGCGCCGGTGACTTCGAGCGTGTCGAGTTCGCTCTGCATGCGCTCCATGTTCGCCTGCAGTTCCTTGATCTTGCCCATCATCCCGAGCATGTCGCGCATTGCTTTTCCGTCTCCTATTCTTCTTCGTCGTCTACCGGCGCACTGAGCCCATCTGCGGGGTTTTCCGATTCCTCGGAGAGGACTTTTCTGCGCACGGCAGTAATTTCCGCACCGGGAAACATATCCAGAACCGCCTGTACGGTCGGATGATTGCGCACGTCGGCTTTGAGTTGCGCCTGCGATTTGGCTTCGGCTTCTTCGAGCGTTTCCCCGCCACGCTGACGGGAAACCACAACGACCCAGCGGCGATCGGCCCATTGCGATAGTTTCGCGCCGAGCGTACCGGCAAAATTCACCGGCGCGCCTTCGTCGAGCGAAATTTCCAGCTTGCCGTCTTCGATCTGTACCAGTCGAACGTATTTCCGCAGCGCGTGCTTGATCTGGAGATCGCGGTTCTTGTCGGCAAGCGCCAGTACATCTTCGAGCGATTGCAGCTTCGGCGAATTGTCCGGTGCTTGAACCGCGCGCGCCGCGGGCCGGGTTGCAATGCCTGCGCTTCCTTGCGCCATCTGCATGCGCGGAGCGCCCGACGGAGCCCCGCCACCATTGCCCGGCGAAACGGACGGCGCATTGCCGTTGCCGTCACGGAGCATCTTAATCGCTTCATCCGGCGTCGGCAGGTCCGCAGCATAAGCCAGCCGCACGAGAATCATCTCAGCAGCTTGCACCGGCTTTCCGGAAGCCGCCGCTTCGGGAATTCCCTTCGAGAGCATCTGCCAGGCGCGCGAAAGCACGCGGATCGAAAGCCGTTCCGAAAGCTCCTTGCCGCGTTTGCGTTCGGCCTCGACCAGGCTCGTGTCGTCGAGCGAAGACGGCACGATCTTGAAGCGCGTGAGCAGATGGCTGAACTCGGCAAGATCTGAAAGCACCGCGACCGGATCGGCGCCGAGATCATATTGCTCGCGAAAAAGTTTCAGCGCTTCCTGGATGTTGCCGCCCATCAACGCTTCGAAAAGATCGATGATGCGTGTGCGGTCGGCAAGCCCCAGCATCTCGCGCACTTCGTTCGCTTTCACGCTGGCGCCGCCATGGGCGATCCCCTGGTCGAACAGCGAGAGCGAATCGCGCACCGAACCTTCCGCGGCGCGGGCGATCAACGCCAGCGCTTCGTCTTCGGCATCGATTTTTTCCTGACTTGCGATTCTGCCGAGATGCTTCGTCAGCGTATCGCTATCGACCCGTCGCAGATCGAAGCGCTGGCAGCGAGAGAGGATCGTTACCGGCACTTTGCGGACTTCGGTCGTCGCGAAGATGAATTTCGCATGCGCCGGCGGCTCTTCCAGCGTCTTCAGAAGCGCATTGAACGCAGCGCCCGAAAGCATGTGCACTTCGTCGAGGATGTAAACCTTGTAGCGCGCGCTGACCGGCGTATAGCGCACCGCGTCGTTGATCTGGCGGATGTCGTCGACGCTGTTGTGAGACGCCGCATCCATTTCGATCACGTCGACATGGCGGCTTTCGAGAATTTCCTGACAGTGCCGGCCAAGCTCCGGCATTGCGAGCGTCGGACCGGTGTCCGCACCGAATTTCGGCTCGTAGTTCAGCGCACGCGCGAGAATGCGCGCGGTCGTGGTCTTGCCGACGCCGCGTACGCCCGTCAGCAGATAGGCCTGCGCGATGCGGCCGCTTGCGAACGCATTCGAAAGCGTGCGGACCATCGCCTCCTGGCCGATGAGATCGTCGAAATTGCGCGGGCGATATTTGCGCGCGAGCACCCGATAACCGCCGCTCTCCTCGCCGAACAGCGAGCCGCCTTCCGGCCCTGCCATCATTTTGTTGGGCGTATCGTCCATCCGGGCCGCCATGCGAGGAGTTAGTGGGAGGCTGGAACAATGACCCAAACCGGTCTCGTTAGGGCTGCTTCCTTCCGGACCTGACCCGGTTGGCGAGTGGCTCGTCCACCGCCAACCTCCCGGCCCCTATATCGGGCGAGCGGCGGTCGAAGGCAAGCGCGGGCGCGAATTTCGCAATATTGTTCCGCAACCCATAGGATTCGCGACAAAATGACGAAGGAATTTTCGCTCGACCCGAGGTTTCTCGCCGACTCGATCGCGGTCGGCATGCTCCCGCTTTGCGAAGTACGGCTGCAAAACGACGCGCGTTTTCCCTGGCTGGTGCTTATCCCGAGAAGGAAAGACGTCAGCGAACTCTTCGACCTTTCCGCAGCCGATCAGGCGCAGCTTTTCAAGGAAATCACCACCGTTGCGGCCACGCTTCGCACCGTTACGCAGTGCCTCAAGATCAATGTTGGCGCGCTCGGCAATATCGTGCGGCAGCTGCACATTCATGTGGTCGCGCGAAACGAAAATGATCCGGCTTGGCCGGGGCCGGTATGGGGATCGGGCGTGCGCGCACCTTATGGTGACGCCGAGAAAGCCGCGCTGATCGCACGCCTCATAAGCGCATTAGACCTGCATAGCTGACGGATTGCGGACCGCGGGCCCACTGTGCGAGTCTGGTTATAACAACAAAAGATCCGCCACATGTATATTTCCGCACAAGAAGCGACATTAACCTATGCCGGATCGGCACTCGATCGCCTGAGCGAGCAGCGCGGCGACGCCAAGCTGATCCAATCCCTGCGCCAGAACGCACGCAACTTCGTCATTGCCGGCGAAGCGTTCGTGCTCGCGAAGCGGGAGAGCAGCTTCGATGCGGGACTGACCGACGAGGAAGCAGCGATTGCGGGCGAGCCGCTCGAGACGGCCCTGCTCGGCAAGGACAGAAACGGCCGCGGACACTTTGCGCGCGCGGTGGCGGCGGAACGCATCGACGCGATCAAGGCGCATGGCGGTTTCATCGCGGTCGATCTGCGCTCCATCGCGCTGCAGGGTCTGGTGCCGCCGGAAGAGCTTTCTTCGCTAGCAACTGCCAAAGCTTTGCTGTTCTGGCACGAACGCCACCGCTTCTGCTCGAATTGCGGCCAGCCGACGAAATCCGCGCAGGCCGGATGGCGGCGCGACTGCGCGGCTTGTTCGGCGCAGCATTTTCCGCGCACCGATCCTTGCGTGATCATGCTCGCCGTCCATGGCGAGCAATGCCTGCTCGCGCGGCAGACACGCTTTCCGCCCGGCATGTGGTCGGCGCTCGCGGGCTTCGTCGAGCCCGGCGAGAGTTTCGAGGAAGCCGTGCGCCGCGAGACCATGGAAGAAGCGGGAATCCCAAGCGGCCGGGTGGCTTATTTCGCCTCGCAGCCCTGGCCCTTTCCGATGTCGATTATGATCGGCTGCTTCGTCGAAGCAAAGTCGGACAAACTCAAGATCGACGAGGTCGAACTGGAAGCCGCGCGCTGGGTCACGAAAGACGAGTGCCGCCTGATGCTCTCAGGCACGCATCCTGCGCGCTTCTTCGCACCGCCGCCGCTCGCGATCGCGCATCACCTGATCAAGACCTTCGTGGAAAACGGAGTGAACGTGTTCGACTAGAGTCTGATTCAACCACATTGAATCAGACTCCTCGCTTACCCTATTTGATTGAGCATGATCTTTTCCGAGAACCGCTTCGCAGTTTTCGGGATCATGCTCTAGCCCGCCTCGTTCCTCGCCTTCATGCGGAACGGATGTGCCGGATAGACGCCGAGAATGCGCAATTCCTCGGAGAAGAACTGCAATTCCTCCAGCGCAAACTGCAAGCCGCGATCGTCGGGATGGCCTTCGACGTCGGCGTAAAATTGCGTCGCGACGAAATTGCCGCCGATCTGGTAGGATTCCAGCTTGGTCATGTTGATGCTGTTGGTGGCAAAGCCACCCAGCGCCTTGTAGAGCGCGGCGGGAACGTTTCTGACCTTGAACACGAAGGTCGTGACCACTGCACCGTTATTCGGCTTGGTCCAGGCTTTCTCTTTCTGCAGAATGATAAAGCGCGTGGTGTTGTGGGCTTCGTCCTCGATGTTTTCGCGAACGATGTCGAGGCCGTAGATTTCCGCGGCAAGCGCCGACGCAATCGCCGCGCGCGAAAGATCGCCCGCTTCCATGATCTGGCGTGCGCTGCCCGCGGTATCCGCGCCGATCACGGCGGTCAGCCCCAATTCGCGAATGACGTTGCGGCACTGCCCGAGCGCCATGACATGGCTCTGCACGGTCTTGATGGTCTGCAGCGTAGCACCCTTGATCGCCATCAGTTGATGCGAGAGCGGCAGAAAAAACTCACCGACGATGTTGAGCCCGGATGTCGGCATCAGGTGATGAATGTCGGCCACCCGGCCCGCGACGGAATTCTCGATCGGAATCATCGCGAGATTGGCGTCGCCGTTCGACACTGCGGCGAAAGCATCCTCGAAGGTCGCGCAAGGCACCGGCTCAAAGTCCGGAAAGCGCTCGCGGCAGGCGATGTGCGAATTGGCGCCGGGTTCGCCTTGAAAGACGATGGTGTGCTTGTTGGCCATGTCGGATTATCTCGTTTTCCCCGCGAGCAGGGCGCGGGCTTTCTCCAAATCAGCGGGAGTATCGACACCGAGCGGAACAGCGTCAACGATGGCGACGTCGATCCGCATTCCATGTTCGAGCGCGCGAAGCTGTTCAAGCTTCTCGCGCTGCTCGAGCGGCGCCTGCGGCAGCGTTACGAAACGCTCGAGCGCGGCGCGGCGATACGCGTAAATGCCGATGTGATGATAAAGCGGCCCTTCGTTCGCGGGCGCGGTCGCACGCGTGAAATAGAGCGCACGGAGACGGTTCTCGCCGACCGGCGTACCGACGACTTTCACCACGTTCGGGTTGGTTTTTTCTTCCTCGTCC
>CAUJKG010000125.1 GCA_963205465.1 Pseudomonadota bacterium
TTGGGTCCGAGCCGCTCGAAGAACTGCGTATAGAAATGAATTGCGCCGAACACAGCGCAGACATTCACTACCCAGCGGCGATCGTTCTTCATCGCCCAAATTGCAAAGGCGATCAGCGCCAGCGCCCAACCGATCACGAATGCCACACGGGGAATCGTGGGAACCTTTCCGCCGAAGAAGCCGGAAAGTTGCTCCAGCCGGTCACCCCAGAGCGAGCCGATCCAGAATCCAAAATTGACGAGCAGGATTGAGACTCTCGCCGCCATGAGCGCGAGCCGCTCATAGGCCGCCTGCACCAGAAGCGAAACCTGATAAGCAGCGAGCGTCAGCAGGCTGAACGCGACAATCGTAAGCGAAGGCTCCTTGATGCCGAGAAAGTAGCTCGCGTGGAAATATCCTGTGCGCGCGCCGAGGACGGAAGAGAGCGCGAGCACGGCAAGCGCCATCAGGAGCCCGCTCCGCGCAATCACCGCGGCAATCGCAAAGCCTACCGCGCAACCGAGAAAAGCCCAGACCGATCCATCGGTCATGTAGACGACCCCGCCGCCGAGCCCGAGCGCACCAAGGAGAACGCAGATGTTGCCGAGCACGCCCCATTCGAGCGGCGCGTAATAAAGCAGTGCAAGACCAAGCGCGAGCACCACCGCGCCGAGCACGATCCCCGTCGTCGCGTCGGGCACGAGCGCGATGGCGCCTACCGCGACCGCGATCACGCCGAAGCCGATGAGGATATTGAAGGCGAGCGAGCCGGTCGATTTGACCGAAAGCTTTTTCAGCTTCTCCGCTTCCAGCGGCGTGAGTTCGCCGTCCTCCACGAGCTGCGAAAGATCGAGTACGATTTTCATGGCTGTCTTTTAGCGGCCCTTTGCCATTTCCCGGCGCATTCATAGCATGGGGCGCTGAGTCCCGGTATCAATAGAGACCATCCTTCCCGAAGAGTTGAACATGAACGCAGAATCGCCAGCCGTCGATGGACCGCCCAGAATGATTCTAAAGCTCGAAGGCTTCGCCCTCTTCGTGCTTTGCCTCTATGCCTATGCGAAGCTGGGCTATTCCTGGTGGCTGTTCGGCGCGCTGATCTTCGCGCCCGATCTGGGCATGGTGGGCTACCTGAAAAACGCACGGCTCGGCGCGCAGCTCTACAACACTTTCCATATTACCGCGCTGCCCATCGGCATCGGAGCATGGGGCTACGCCTGGTCCGAGCCGCTGGCGCTCGCGATTGCGCTGATCTGGCTCGCGCATATCGGCATGGACCGCATGTTAGGATACGGCCTTAAATACGAGACCGGCTTTGCCGACACACATCTCGGCAAGATCGGCAAAGAGAACTGAAGTTATTTCGTGCGCAGCAACGCCAGCATCTTCGCCGCCGCCGAGAACTCGATGTGACGCGCAGCAAGCCGCCGCTGCGCTTCCTCGTCTTCGCCCCACCGGCTGATGTTCCATTGCTCGTCGACATGCGCCGCGTTCCACGCCTCGTCGCCCGATAATGCACCCCGCGCCAGTGCGAGCGCGATCAACGCCGAGCCGCCGATATTCGTGGCGCTTGCCGTCGCCGTCAAAGCAAAGGGTTTGCCGAGTTGCTCCACCGCATCGCGTATGGCAGCGAGCGCTTCGTCCGGCTGGCGCACATGCATCACGCCTTCCGCAAGCACAAAGCGCACGCCGAGATCGGCCGCCGCCCAGTCGAGCACGGGATTCCACCGCTCGTTCTGCAATTCGACGAGCCCTGCCGGTCCGTCCGCCCGATAGAATACGAGATCGCTGCCGGCGTATTGCACGATCTCGTCGCATACCGGCTGCGGCGCTTCCGCGACTGCATCGATCGCGAGATTGGCGAGCCGGGTCAGCGGCAACAACGACGGGTCGATCTGCCCCTCGATCGCATTCCATTCGCCGGCAACGGCGGAAGCGAGTGCGGCATTCGGCAAGGCAAGCGCCCGGCGCGCCGGCGTTTTCGCCACCTTACCGTCGAGCAAAATCGAAAAGCCCTCGGCGCTTTCGGCGAACGTCGCTTCTTTATAGAAACGCTTGGGGAGTGCGGCACGCATCGCAGCCTGCGCGCGCTTCATGGGGTTGTCGTCTTCGCTCATTCTTCCGGCGCGTCCAGAATTGGATCATAAGCTTTGGCATCGAAGCCGAGGAGATTCCATGACTGCTGCATATGCGGCGGCAGTGGCGCGGAAACATCAATCACACCCTCGCCTTTCGGATGCGGGATCACGAGCCGTCGCGCGAGCAGATGCAGCCGGTTCTGCATACCGCCGGGAAACTCCCAGTTCTCGATCGAAAAATATTTCGGATCGCCGACGATAGGGTGGCCGATATGCGCGGTATGCGCGCGGAGCTGATGCGTGCGGCCGGTGACGGGTTTGAGCGAAATCCACGACACCTTCTGCGCCGCCTGCTCGATCACCGCATAATAAGTGACGGCGTGGCTCGCTTCGTCCTCGCCATGCTTTGCCACGCGCATGAGTTCGCCGCCCTCGCCCGCCCCCTTGGCGAGATAGGTCGAGATGCGGCCCTGCCGCGGCTTCGGCACGCCCGCGACCAGCGCCCAGTAAATCTTGCGCGCGGAGCGCGAACGGAACGTCTTCGCCAAGGTCGCGGCCGCAAGCCGCGTCTTCGCAATCAGAAGAATACCTGCTGTGTCCTTGTCGATGCGATGCACGAGCCGCGGCTTTTGCCCGTCTTTGCCACGCAGCGCTTCCAGCATGCCGTCGATATGCCGCGTGGTGCCGGAGCCGCCCTGCACCGCGAGGCCGAACGGCTTATTCAGAACCATCACTTCGCGGTCTTCATAGAGCGTGATCGATTTCAAAAACGCGGCGTCGGCTTTCGCATCGCCCATCTTCGAGGGCGGTTTCACAGGCGCGCCCGTGCGCACAGGCTGCGTGCCGCTGGCTTCGCTCTCGCCGTTACCGGAACTGTCGGCACGCGAAAGCGGCGGCACCCGCACGGCCATGCCGGGCTCCAGCCGCGTATTGGTTTTCGCGCGCGCGCCATCCACGCGCACCTGCCCGGTGCGCAAGAGCTTCTGCAGATGACCGAAAGAAAGCTCGGGGAAATGCGCCTTGAACCAGCGGTCCAGACGCATGCCTTCCTCGTCGGTTTTTACCTTGCGAGTTTGTACGGCCATCGGATCACGTAAAGGAGCGCACGAGCCTGAGCCCGGCGAAGATCGCAAGCAGCGACAGAGCAACGGAAGCGACGACATATCCCGCCGCAAGCAGGATATCGCCCCGCAAAGACAGTTGCGCGAAATCGAGCGAGAACGCGGAGAACGTCGTGAAGCCACCGAGAATGCCGGTGGTGAGGAAGAGGCGAAGCGATTGCGTGGAAGGATGCTCGCCGCGAAACGCGAACCACGCTGCAAGCGCTCCGATCAGGAACGAGCCGACGATATTCACCGCCATGGTTCCCCACGGAAAATGCGCGCCGAGATACCGCGCGGCGGCGAGGTTCACGCCATGGCGCAATCCGGCGCCGATGCTGCCGCCAAGAACAACAAGAAAAAACGCGTACATCAGAGCCTGCGCTTGGGAAGAACTTTTGCGGAACCTAATCCCCTCGCCCCGCGTTAGCAATCTCGGGAACCCAACCATAGCCAGCTCGAGGATATCGACACGGATATGCGCCAGCGCTTTGCCTTCGTTCTGCTTCTTGCAGCGCCCCTTCTCTACGCGCACGCAGCCTATAGCCAGTCCAGCGGCGCGCTCGCCCCGCCTGCCACGGCGCATGCCGTACCCGAAATTACCGAAGCCCAGAAGGACCGCATTCGCGACTCGGTGAGGAACGCCAAAGTCGATCATGTGGCGAAGCTCGCGATCCCCCTTACTGTCGGCGCAGAGGTGCCACGCAATCTCCACTTTTACCCCTTCCCCAAGGAAGTGGCGGAGATCGCGCCTGAATATGGGAGCTTTTTCTACGTCGTGGCGGCCGAAAAGATCGTGGTAATCGATCCCTTAAGCTACCGTATCGTCGCGATTTTGCCCGTTTAAGGGAAAAGCATCCCTTTTACGGAACACGTCGTTAAGGGTCCGCGTTTATGTCTCTGAACCGCGGCCCGTGGGCCGCAAGGAGGCGAACATGCGTCACATTCTGATGGCAATGGCGGTAGTCACCGCATTCACCTTCGGCATGGGTGCATCCATGGCGCAGCAAATCCAGCAGATGGATCCGGGCACGATCAAGGTGAACCCGCCGCAGCCTGCCCCGCCGCCGGTACAGACCCAGCCTTCCACACTGCCCGATCTGAATACGTCGAAGAACCCTTACGACAACCAGCGCTATCTGCGCTCGCCGGTCCCGCAGCCGAACAAGCGCTGAAGTGTGGCGGCTGGCTAGACTGCCTCAGACATCTTTCCGCTCGCGCAGCTTCGCCCAGTAATCCATCCGCTTCTTCAATTCGCGTTCGAAGCCGCGCTCGACCGGATGATAAAACTCCTGCCTGCCGAGCTTCTCCGGAAAATAATCCTGCCCGGAGAACGCTTCATCGGTGTCGTGATCGTAGGCATAGCCTGACGAATATCCTTCCTCTTTCATGAGTTTCGTCGGCGCGTTGAGGATATGTTTAGGCGGCACCAGGGAGCCTGCTTCCGTGGCGGTGCGGATCGCGGCCTTGTAGGCGACGTATGCGGCGTTCGATTTCGGCGCGGTGGCGAGATAGATCACGGCCTGCGCAATCGCGAGCTCGCCTTCGGGACTTCCGAGAAAATCATAGGCATCCTTCGCGGCATTGGCGATCGTGAGCGCCTGCGGATCGGCAAGGCCGATATCCTCCACCGCCATGCGGACCACGCGACGCGCGATATAAAGCGGGTTTTCTCCCGCATCCAGCATGCGCGCAAGATAATAAAGCGCAGCGTCGGCGTCCGAGCCACGCACGCTCTTATGCAGCGCCGAGATCAGATTGTAGTGGCCATCCTGCGACTTGTCGTAGATCGGCGCGCGGCGCTGCACGATTTCCTGCAAGCGCTTGGCGTCAAACACCTCGCCCTTGCGGGCTGCGCGCCAGACTTCTTCCGCGAGCGTCAGCGACGCGCGGCCATCGCCGTCCGCCATGCGGATCAGCGTGAGCCGCGCTTCCTCGTCGAGCGGAAGTTTCCTGCCCTCCACTTCCTCCGCACGCGTCAGCAATTCGCCGATTGCTTCCTCGTCGAGCGACTTGAAGACGAGTACCCGCGCCCGCGAAAGCAATGCCGCGTTGAGTTCGAACGAAGGATTTTCGGTGGTGGCGCCGACCAGCGTGATGGTGCCGTCTTCCATCACCGGCAGGAAAGAATCCTGCTGCGCGCGATTGAAGCGGTGGATTTCATCGACGAACAAGAGCGTGCCCTTGCCGGTTTCGCGCCGCATGCGCGCGGTGTCGAAAACCTTCTTGAGATCGGCAACGCCTGAAAAGATCGCCGACACCTGCTCGAAATGCAGGTCCGTTTCATGTGCCAAGAGCCGCGCCACAGTGGTCTTACCCGTACCTGGCGGCCCCCAGAACACCAGCGAGCCGAGGGACTTGGATTCGAGCATCCGCGTCAGCGCGCCGTCGGGGCCAATCAGCGACTTCTGCCCGACCACCTCGCTGAGCGTCTTCGGCCGCAACTTGTCGGCAAGCGGACGCGGCGCGTCGTCGGCAAAGCCCGCCGCTTCGAACAAATTCGCGGACGCGCTCGTAGTGCGCTTGGCGCTCATCCGCGGATCACGACATTCCGGCGCTGTCCGCCGCGGGAGATCACGAAGCGCCATTCGCGCGCCGGCTGCTGCGCAGCGCGGTCGAGGTCGCCGGTGTTCTCGATCTTGGCGCCGTTCACTTCAAGGATGATGTCGCCCGGCCGCAGCCCTATGCGCTGCGCGCTCGAACCGTCAGCGATATTGACGACCACGACGCCTTCCGCCGTCGCCGGATCGGCTCGCAGCCGGTTCGCGATCTCCGCCGTGAAGTTCGATACGCGCGCCCCGTTGAACGGCGAGCGGGCCGAGATTTCAATCTCATCCGCGGCGCGTTCCGGTGCCGCTTCCAGCCGGATATTCACCTGAATCTGCCGGCCGTTGCGCTCGACCGTCAGCTTCGCCGTGCTGCCGATCGACTTCAGCGCATATCGATATTGCAAGGCGATCGGATCATCGACGCCCACGTCGTCGACAGCAAGCACGACGTCGCCCGCGCGCAGGCCCGCTTTCGCGGCTGGACTGTCGGGTATGATGCTCGCGATCAGCGCGCCGGCGGGACGCTTCAGGTTCAGGCTTTCGGCAACTTCCGCCGTCACCGCCTGCGTCCGCGCGCCGAAGTAAGGTCGCTGCACCACCTTGTTGCCCGCCAGCGCAGACGCGATCACCACCCGCACCATATTGGTGGGAATGGCGAAGCCGATGCCGTGCGAGCCGCCGGAGCGCGAGAAGATCGCGGTGTTGATGCCGACGAGACGGCCGTTGACGTCCACCAGCGCGCCGCCCGAATTGCCGGGATTGATCGCGGCATCGGTCTGGATGAAGAACTGGAAGTCGGTGATGCCGACCCGCGTGCGCGCGGTCGCCGAAACAATGCCTTGCGTCACGGTCTGGCCGACGCCGAAAGGATCGCCGATCGCAAGCACCAGATCGCCGACTTCGACCTGATCGGAATCCGCGATTTCGATCGGCGCGAACCGCTCTTTCGTGCTCTGAATTCGCAGCACCGCGAGATCCGAACGCGGATCGAGCAGCACCACCTCGGCCTCGAACTCGCGGCGGTCGCCGAGCGCGATGCGGATTTCATTCGCGCCCTGGATGACGTGGTGATTCGTGATCACGAGACCCGACTCATGGACAATCACGCCCGAGCCGAGCGAGCGTTGCACCCGCTCCATCGGCATCGTGCCCTGCGGCCCCCCGAAGAAGCGGCGGAAGAATTCCTCATCCATGAACGGATTGTTCGGCCGTTGCGTCGAGCGCTTCAGCGCATAGACGTTGACGACGGCAGGAGCCGCCTTCTTCACCGTCGGCGCGAAACTGAGTGCCATTTCCGCGCGGCTGACCGGCACCTGCTTTTGCGCATGCGCGGGCCAGGCCATCAGCAGCGACGCGGAAACAAGCGCAAGCAAGAGCGAACGGATCGTCTTCATCATCCTACCTTCGGCTGCGGCATCCGCGCGCAAGAGGCGCGAAACGCCGAAAAATACGTTGCGTTTATAGCACACACTTCAGCGGAGACTGGCTTGTCACGGAATTTGGGTCAAACCGTTACAAACCGTTTCTAGCGTCCTCCGCGCAAGGCGGGAAACCGGCCGCCTCGCACGTTCGGTGGGCATCGGGAGGCGTCGGGGCAAAGTCCCCTCTCCCACGGGGTCAGGTCGGACGTCCAGAAATCAAAAAAGAGACAACGCCGCGAGCGGATGCGTTCGCGGCGAACGCGCGGACTTTGCCGGTTGGTCCGCGTCAACGAGGGGTAAGAAATGTTACGCAAGACTTTTGGCCTGACGATGGCAGGCTTTGCCGCCACGCTGCTCGCAGGCACGGCGGTGGCGCAAGAAGCGCCGTCGAAGGAACAACTCGAACAGATGCGCGCGCAGCTCATCCAGTTGCAGCGCCAGGTCGATGCGCTGAAAGGGCGCGTCAATCATCAGGAAAAGCACGCCGCGGAAGTTGCGGCGGTTAAGATCAAGAAGGCCAAGGAAAAGTCCGGTCCTATTCCCGTTGTGACCTCGGGCAACCGTTTCGGCATTTGCTCCGACGACAAGTTCAACTGCATCTACCTCACCGGTCGTCTGCACCTCGACGCCGCCACTTACAGTTTCGATCCGGCTTCGGCGCTGACCACGCCGCAGAACCCGCATGGCGGTATCAACGCCCGCCGCATGCGAATCGGCTTTACCGGACACTTCGCGCGCGATTGGCACTACACCCTGATCGGCGACTTCGGCGGGTCACAGGACGGTACCGGCGCCCTGAAC
The DNA here is from genome assembly GCA_963205465.1 of Pseudomonadota bacterium. Classification (GTDB taxonomy): domain Bacteria; phylum Pseudomonadota; class Alphaproteobacteria; order Rhizobiales; family Xanthobacteraceae. Next base: position 7,929 of record CAUJKG010000125.1, read on the forward strand.
AACGCGTTCCTGCAATACCGCGGCTTCAAGAATACCTGGCTGGAAGTCGGCTATATGGACGTTCCCTATACGCTCGACGAACAGGTCGGCTCCAACAACATTCTGTTCATGGAACGCGCGACCGCACAGGTGCTCGCGGTCGATCTCGCCGCCGGCGACAACCGCTCGGCCGCGGGCTTCCGCACCTTCGGCAAGAATTACTGGTTCGGCGCTTACCTCACCGGCCCCGTAGCCGGCGCTGACCACACCACCCGTGCCAATGTCGGCGCCACTGCACGCGCCGTCTTCGTGCCTGTGCGCAGTGACCACTTCACCTGGCTGGTCGAAGGCGACTACCAGCGGCTGATCACCGTGCAGACCGGAAATACGCTTCGCATGCGCGACCGCATCGAAGTGCGCGTCGATCCGGGCGTACGTCTTCTGGATACCGGCACGATGGCAAACGTCACCAGTGCCGACGTCATTAGCGGCGGCACAGCCTTCAGCTTCCAGAACTTCTACTTCCAGGGCGAATACTTCCACTATCGCATCTCCCGGAATGTCGGCGGCGACGCGCAGTTCAACGGCGGCTACGTGCAGGCCGCTTATACGATCACCGGCGAATCCCGCCGCTACTCCGAGAGCAACGGCGCCTTCGGCGGCATCAATCCGAAGAAGCCGTTCCTCCTTGGCACCGGCGGCTGGGGCGCATGGGAAGTGGCGCTTCGCTACAGCCACGCCGACCTCAACGACTTCGATGCGGCCGCGGTCGTCCGTGGCGGCGTCCAGCGTAACATCACGCTCGGCGTGAACTGGTATCCGACCCAGAACATCCGCTTCATGTTCAACTGGATCCACGGCGAGGTCGAACGCTTCAACGCGGCGAACGTCAATCTCGGCGCGGAATACGATGTGTTCGCAACCCGGATGCAGATCGCCTTCTGACCCTGCTTCTCTCTCGACCCGAACAGCCCCGAAGCGTACGCGCTTCGGGGTTTTTCTTTACATCCGGGATTGCCAGCCGCTCGGAACGATCACGGAGCGCTGCGCGATATCGACCGTGATGCGCGGCGGATATCCGGTTTTTTCGTTCGAAAGCGGATTGCGGATAGGGCTCGGGCCAGTGACGCGCTCGATGGGTTCGGCAACCCGCGCGCCCAGCGCCTGCGGCGTCGGAACGCCGACCCCGAGCACATCGAGTTTCTGGTCGCGGGTGCGGAGGATCGACACCTCGGCCGAGATCGGGGCATAGGCGATGGCGGCGCAAGAAATCCGCAGCGGATCGTTTCCGCGCGGAATGCCGATCGCCGGCTTGGAAATCGAGACGTTTCCATAGGACGTATTGCCGACGAACACCTCGCATTCCGTCGTCGGCTGCGTGAAGACGAAGGTCACGACGTCGTCGGTACTCGTGTTGAATGTCGTGCAGCCGGCGCAAAGAAGCACCAGTCCTGCGACGGGCGGCCAAAACCAACGCAACGGTACTAATTCCCCTTACCCGTTTTCGACCCCGGACCTACCATAGGTGCAATCGCGGCCAAAATCGGAGGCAGCGGGAGGTCCTGCCGGGCCCGTACCGATAAAATTCCCGGCACCAGGGCCGGGGCAAGTTTGCGCGGGGAACTGTCCGGAGGCTGTGCCGGGAGGGTTCAATGCGGAGTTTTCGGCGCGGCCTCCTCCTCCCACAAACCCATCCAGCCGCGGGAGACCATGCTGGGTGCGCAGGATTTGAAGGCGCAACGGCACGCGGGATTGGAGCATTCGTAGAAGCGCGCCTCGGTCTGGCTGTCCGGCTTCTCGCAAACCGCGACCAAACGGGCGGTCTCGCCGCATTCCATGCAAGCCAACGCCGGATAAACACGGAAACCCATGAGACCTCCTGACAGGAGGAAAGGCTTGCGATTGTGGGTCCGTTCCCAGTGGCGGGCGCGTGGAGGGGTTCCTGGTTAACGGGAACCTTGGGGATAGTTAAAAAAAGAACCCCGGCCGCGATGACCGGGGTTCCGATTTTTACTGCAGTTTTACGCTCACGTGGCGCGCGGCTTCGCGATCATCCCGTAAATGAACAGAACGATCACTGCCCCTACCACGGCCCCGATCAAGCCTGCGCCCTGCCCCGCTGCGTACCAGCCCAGCGCCTGACCAAGCCAAGTCGCCACGAAAGCGCCGACGATGCCGAGAAGCGTAGTGAGGATGAAGCCTTGGGGTTCGTTGTCGCCGGGCATGACGAACTTCGCGATCACGCCGGCCACGAAGCCGATGATGATGGTCCAGAGAAAGCCCATTACGCCCTCCCTTCCGCGACGCCTGCAGGAAGCTGACCTTCCGGCGTGTATTTATCCACGGCCTCGGGCAACTCGCGGCAAAGGCGCGAAAGCAATTCGTCCTTCGACAGCCCGGTATGCTGGGTAAGCGTTTCGATCACGTCCGGACCCAGCGCCTTTTCAAGCTCCGCGTGCGAGCAGCTCTGGTTCGGTCCTGTTTTGACCCAGGAATCGGCTTTGTC
>CAUJKG010000126.1 GCA_963205465.1 Pseudomonadota bacterium
CCGGGGCAGCGCCGCTTCCTGAATTCGCCGGATCGCTTCAATGCGCTGGTTGCCCGTATCCGTGAAATCGCCGCCGCCGCCGATCCTTCGATCAATGTCGGCATTGCCCCGCATTCGCTGCGCGCCGTCACGCCCGAAGACATGCGCATCGTGGTCGAGGCGTCGCCGCAAGGCCCGATCCACATTCATGCCGCCGAACAGGTCAAGGAAGTCGAAGACTGCTTGGCCTGGTCGGGCAAGCGGCCGGTCGAGTGGCTGCTCGATGAAATGCAGGCCGACCGCCGCTGGTGCTTGATTCACTCAACGCACATGACCGACGAAGAAACCCTGCGGCTTGCACGGGCAGAGGCGGTAGCCGGCTTGTGTCCGCTGACCGAAGCCTCGCTCGGCGACGGTATCTTCAATGCAGAGAAATATTTGCCAGCGGGCGGCCGTTTTGGGATCGGGACGGATTCCAACATCGACATCGATGCCGCGCTCGAACTGCGTCAACTCGAATACAGCCAGCGGCTGAAGCATCGCGGCCGCAACCTGATCGCGACGGTCGAAGGTGAATCGAACGGCGCGCGCCTTTTTGTTGAAGCGTTGCGTGGTGGTGCGCAGGCGCTTGACCGGCCGATGGGTAGCCTGGAAGCGGGCAAGCGCGCTGATATCGTCGTGCTGGACGACACGCATCCGGATTTTGCCTCCGCTGGCGTCAACCGCTGGCTGGATGCCTGGATCTTCGTGGCCGGACGCGGCGCGGTGCAGCGCGTGATGGCAGGCGGCGAGTGGGTTGTAAAAGAGGGGCAGCACGTCCGGCGGGAAAGCATCCGGGCGAAATACAGTGCTGCACTGAAAGGGCTCGCGCATGGCTAAGGCTGCGCGTAAGAGTACGGCCGATCGCAAAGACGGTCTGCCTCGTTACGCGCAGATTCGGCGTGCGCTGGAGTCCGAGATTCTTTCTGGTGCCTGGCCGCCCGGCCATCGGGTTCCCTCGGAGCATGAGCTGCTCAGCCGCTATCGCTGCTCGCGAATGACGGTCAACAAGGCGCTGAGCGCGCTTGCGGCGTCGGGCATGATCGTCCGCAGACGGCGGTGGGGCAGTTTTGTCTCTGCGCCGACCGGCCGTAACGTGCTGCAGATTCAGGATATCGAGCAGGATGTCCTGCACGCGGGGCGCGGTTATCGGGTTCGACTGTTGCTGCGCGTCGAGCGCAAGGCGAACCAGCGCGACGCAAGCCTGTTGCAGGGCAAGGTAGGGATGCCGGTCCTGTTTTTGCAGTGCCTCCATTATGTCGATGATCGTCCGTGGATGCTCGAGGATCGGCTGATCAGCCTTGCCGCGGTGCCGGCAGCGCGCCGTGCGGATTTTTCCAAACGCTCGCCGGGCTCGTGGCTTCTGGAGAAAGTGCCGTGGAGTCACGCGGAGCATGAAATCCGCGCGCTCAATGCGTCAGGCGCGGTCGCTGCTGCGTTGGATATTGCCGAGGGTTTTGCCTGCCTCGTGGTCGAGCGGCGCACGGCGCATATGGGAAAAGCGATCACGCATGTCGTGCTTTGCTATCCCGGCGACCGTCATAAATTGACCGCGAGCTTCGATCCGTCGGGCGTCACGGAGCAATAGGCTTTTTCGCTGTTCTAGATCGCCGTCTTGTCCGCACCCTTGAGCGATAGAATTTCTCTCGCCTCGTCCGGCGTTGCGAGTTCGAGACCGAGACCCTCGATCATCTGGCGCACCATACGCACCTGATCGGCGTTCGATTTGGCGAGCTTTCCAGCGCCGGCCCAGAGCGAATCTTCCAGACCGACCCGGACATTGCCGCCCATGGCGATCGCTTGCGCTGCGATGGGGAATTGATTGCGGCCCGCACCGAGGACCGACCAGCGATAGGCGTCGCCAAAGAGACGATCTGCCGTGCGCTTCATGTGCATCACGTCTTCCGGATGCGGGCCAATCCCGCCGAGCAAACCGAATACGGACTGAATAAACAGCGGCGGTTTGACAAGGCCGCGGTCGAGAAAGTGCTTGAGGTTATAGAGATGTGCGATGTCGTAGCACTCGAATTCGAAACGCGTTCCGTTGTCGTAGCAGGTCTTCAGAATGTACTCGATGTCCTTAAACGAGTTTCTGAAGACGAGGTCGCGGGAATTTTCGAGGTGTTCGCGCTCCCATTCGAACTTGAAATCCTTGTACTTGTCGAGGAGGTGGAACAGCGCGAAGTTGATCGAGCCCATATTGAGCGAGGCGACTTCCGGTTTGAAGGTCGCCGCCGGCAATACGCGCTCCTCGACCCGCATATAAGGGCTGCCGCCGGTCGTAATATTGATGGCTGCGTTGGTCTGCTGCTTGATGCGCGGGAGGAAGCGCGCGAAGGCTTCCGGCGTCTGGTCGGGGCGGCCGTTCTCAGGATTGCGCGCATGAAGATGGAGGATGGCAGCACCCGCTTCGGCGGCCGCGATCGCCTCGTTGACGATCTCCTCCGGCGTGATCGGAAGATGTGGCGACATGGAAGGGGTGTGGATCGCACCGGTAACCGCGCAAGTCACAATGACTTTTCTCGTCGTCGCCATCGAAGTTCTCCCGAATTATATTTGCCGCGGCTTAAGACCGCTTTTGGTTGATTACTGCCCAGACCCGAGCAGGCGAGGCGGGAAGGTCGAAGTGTTCGACGCCATAGACCGAAAGCGCATCGATCACCGCTTCGATGCCGGAAGGCAGCGAACCGGCGACGCCGGATTCGCCTGCACCCTTCACGCCGATCGGGTTCGTCGTGCAGGGCACGCGGTGATGACCGGTCGCAAACATCGGCACGCTTGCCGCGCGTGGCACGAAATAGTCCATCAGGGAGGCGTTGATCAGCTGACCGTCGTTATACTGAATGTGTTCGCCGAGCACCTGGCCCAACCCTTGCGCAATACCGCCATGGACCTGACCGTCGACAATCGTCTCGTGAATGATGTTGCCGACGTCATCGACCGCGCTATAGCGGACGACGGTGACGACGCCGGTGTCCTGATCGATCTCGACTTCGCAAACGTGACACCCGTTTGGAAATGACATCTGCGGCGAGATGAACTCGGAGAGCGAGTCAAGCGGACTTTTCTCCGAAGGCGAGAGTGCCAGTCCGCTCGGCGAGCGTCGCGCCAGATCGAGTAGCGATATGACGTGGTTGGTCTGCGGAACACGGAAGTCGCCGTCCTTGTATTCGATCTTGTCCTCGCTGACGCCGAACATCTGCGCGGCAAGTTTGCTCCCCTTTGCGACCGCTTCATCGCATGCCAGCGCGGATGCGCTACCCGCCATCATGAGCGAACGCGAGGCGACCGAAGGCGTGCCATCCGGTACCTCGTCGCTGTCGCCCTCGATGAGCTTCACTTTGGTGACGTCGATACCGAGCCGTTGCGCGACCACCCGAGGCAAGGTGGAAAGATGTCCCTGACCCATGGCCTGTACGCCGAGCCGGATCGCCGCAGAGCCGTCTGCTTCGAAACGAAGGTCGGCTTTTTCGTTCAGGATGCCGCCGGCCACTTCCAGAAAGCAGCAGATACCGATGCCGCGCAATTTGCCTTCAGCGCGGGACTGGTCGCGGCGCTTCGGAAATCCGTTCCAGTCGGCGAGCGCGAGCGCCTTGTCCATGCACTTTTCGAACTCGCCGCTGTCGTATATCGGGCCGTTCGCCGTTTGATAGGGCATCGCCGATGGCGGTATCATGTTCTTCCGGCGCATCTCGATCCGGTCGATTTTCATCTTGCGCGCGGCATTGTCGAGCAGCCGTTCGATCAGATAGATGGCCTCGGGCCGGCCCGCACCGCGATAAGGTCCGAGCGGCGCGGCATTTGTGAGAACCATCTTCACATCGATGGTGATGGTCGGAATACGATAGACGCTGGAGAGACAGTTCTTCGTATTCATGGTCGAGAAGATCGCGGCGTATTGCGTCGTATAGGCGCCGAGCCCGACTGCGTTCCGGCAGCGGAATGCGAGGATTTTGCCTTCGCGGTCGAAAGCCATATCGCCTTCGAGTACGCCGTCGCGTCCCGCGGAGTCTGCAAGAAAGCTCTCCATGCGCGTTGCACGCCATTTCACGGCGCGGCCGGTTTTCCGGGCAGCGAAGAGGAGGGCTGCATGTTCGGGGTAGGCTTGCGCTTTCATGCCGAAGCCGCCGCCTACATCCGGCGTCAGTACCCGGATCTTTTCGAGCGGTACTTTGAAAACGCCTTCGGCAAGCAGTTTGCGTACCACCGCGACGCCCTGCGTGCAGGCAGTGAGCGTGTATTTCTCCGCCTCCGGGTCCCATTGGCCGATGCCCGCGCGCGGCTCCATCGTAACGGCGGCGACGCGGGTATCCTCGAGGCGAATGGTCTCGATATGTGCCGCTTGTGCAAAGGCACCGTCGGCGGCGTTCTTGTCGCCATCGGTCCAGTCCATCGCCAGGTTACCGGGGGCATCGGCGTGCAGCAGCTCCGCGTCGGCGGCCATGGCATCGCTCACATGCGAAGCGGTTGGAAGAACCTCGAAGTCGATCTCGATCTTTTCGGCTGCGTCCATCGCCTGTCGCAGCGTTTCGGCGACGACGATTGCAATCGGCTCGCCGACATAGCGGATCCGGTCGTGAACGAGGGGGGGCATGGCTGCAACGAACATCGGCTTGCCATTGCGTCCGACGCCAACGGCGACGGGAGGAATTGCACCGAGGCCGTCCGCCACGAGATCGGCGCCGGTGAAAACGCCGACAACGCCCGGCATCGAAGCGGCTTCTGAAGTATCGATCGCATTGACGTTCGCGTGACCGACCGGCGCGCGCAGGAAAGCGGCATATGCCTGTCCGGGAATGTTGATGTCGTCGGTAAAACGGCCGTAGCCGGTGACGAGCGGTTCGTCTTCGCTGCGTAGCGTGCCGGCGTCCGAGCCAAAACGGGTAGTGAAATTCATCATCGATCCTTCAACTAAGCCGGGATGTCACCGAAACGCAGGATCAACTCGACCGCGCCCCTGATGTCATCTTCCAATGCCTTGCGGCCGATTTCGCCGTCTCTTTCCTTCATCGACTGGATCATGCGGCGGTGAGACTCCGGCGCGAACTTGTTCGTCGCCATGCGGCCCTTCACGCCCATCGAAAAATGAAGGAACGGCCCGAACTGCAGCCACATATTCTCGATCATTCCGAGCAGAACGGGCATCCCCGCAGCGCGGTAGATCGCGAAGTGAAATTCCTTGTTGAGCAGAAAGGATTGCCGCGAGGTTCGCGGCTGCCGCATCTCGGCGATGAAGCCTTGGTTGAATTCTTCAAGCTGTACGATCGCTTCTTTCGAAATTTTCGTGGCTGCGGAGGCTACGGCCAGCCCCTCGAGCATGATCCGCAATTGAACGAGTTCGTCGAAACGTGTGCGGAGCATCATAGGCACGCGGATCGCGCGGTTGGGCAACACTTCAAGCGCGCCTTCAGCAGCGAGGCGATGCACCGCTTCGCGCACCGGCATCAAACTCGTGCCGAACGCTGCCGTGAGCTGGCGCAAGGTCAGCTTCTCGCCGGGCTGGACGCCGCCAACCATCAGGAAGTTGCGCAGCTCGTTGTAAACGCGCTTGCCGAGTGTGTTCGTCTCGACGGGATGAATGCCGGAAAGAGCAGGGCCTTCGAGATTCATTCTGGGCTTTCTCGCGTTTCCGGCTTGACTCTGGAGATCAAAGGCAGTGATCTGTGATCACATAGCACTGGGGAAAACCCAGGCACAAGCGTCGAAGGGAGGAAAACATGCCGAAATTACAATCTCTGCTGCTCGGCGGCGCGGTTTTCGCGTTGTCGTTCGTTCTCGGAAGTTCTCCTGCACAAGTGCAGGAAAAGAAGCCGATCAAGATCGGTCTGCTTGCGCCGATCACCGGCCCGCTGGCATCGCCCGGCACCGAAATGGTGAACGGCTTCCGGCAATACTGGAACAGCGTCGGCAACACTGTTGCCGGCCGGAAGATTGAAATTGTGGTTGCAGATACGACCTGCAATCCCGATCAGGCTTTGACGCAGGCGCGCCGTCTCGCGCTTCAGGAAAAAGTCGACCTGCTCGTTGGTCCGCTTTGCGGCCATGAAGGTCCGGCTGTTGCGCAAGTGAGCGCGGAAACCGGCGTGCCGCTGGTGATGGACCCGGCTGGTGCCGACGACGTCACCAAGTGGAAGCGCACGCCGACCGTGGTTCGCACCGCCGTTTCGTCGAGCCAGATCGGGCATCCGATGGGCGAGTACCTCTATAAGGAACTCGGCCTTCGCAACATTACTGTGATCGCCGCCGACTACACCTTCGGCCATGAAGTGGCGCTCGGAGCAATCAAGACGTTCACCGATCTCGGCGGCAAGATCGACCGCATCATCTGGAACCCGGTGGGCACCAAAGACTACGGCACGACGGTAAACAGCATTCCCGCGAATACGGGCGGTGTTGTCGCGATCGTTGCCGGTGTCGACCGCATCCGTCTGTTCGAAGACTGGTTCAACTTCGGCATGGACAAGAAGCACAAGATTTATGGCGGCTACTGGCTGCATGAAGACGTGCTGCCGCAGGTGGACGACAAGGCTATCGGCCTCATCAGCAACTCGCTGCATTACGTGGCCGGCATCGATACGCCGGAGAACAACGCATTCCGCGAAGAGCACATCAAGCTCTACAAGCGCGTACCGTCCTGGTTCGCCGAGTCTGCTTATACTGCGGGTCTTTGGATCAAGACCGCGCTCGAGAAGACGGGCGGCAATATCGAAGACCGTAAGGCCTTCCTCGACACCATCCGCAAGACCGAAGTAAAGGCGCCGCGCGGACCGGTGAAGCTCGACGCTTACGACAATCCGATTCAGAACGTTT
>CAUJKG010000127.1 GCA_963205465.1 Pseudomonadota bacterium
CCACCGGCTTGTCGGGCTGCAGTGCGCCTGCATGCATGCTGCGGGCGGTTAGGCGAAAACCGAGCTTCGCACATGACGCGCGCGCCGCCTCGAGATCTGCAACACTCAGACTGAGGTGATTGAGATCGAGTTGAAGGCTGCTCATCCGTTTCCTGCTCTATCGGTAGCCGTAATGCGTTCTCATCTTGCCGGCATTTGGCATCGAATCTCCGGCTTGCTCAACACATACACTTCGATCGCCCTCGCCGGCGTCCAGCGCCCCATCGAGCGCTCGCGTCATATCCGCGATCAGGTCCTGTGTCCCTTCCAGACCTGCATGGATGCGCAGCAGCGGGCCGGATTCAACATTTTCGCCGGCCCGCCAGTTCGGGCGCGGATCGACGCGCAGCGCCAGGCTTTCGAAACCGCCCCAGGACAGCCCGATACCGAACAGCTTAAATGAGCCGAACAGGCATGAGAGCTGCGCCTGCGTCATCGGCTTCAGCGCGACGCCAAACAGACCGCTCGCGCCAAGAAAATCCCGCTTCCAGAGTTCATGCCCCGGATTTCCCGGCAACGCCGGATGCAGCACCGCCGCAACCGCGGGATGCGCGTTTATCGCTTGCGCCAATTGTACGCCGGTCTCCCAATGCCGCCGCATACGCACAGAGAGTGTCCGCATGCCGCGCAGCGCAAGAAAGATATCGTCAGGGCCGGCAATCTCGCCGAAGTGGTGCGCACTTGACTGCAACAAAGGCCACGCTCTTTCGTTCGCCGTGGCAATGCCGAGCAACGCATCCGAATGCCCGACGATATATTTTGTCGCGGCATGAATAGAAACATCGACACCGTGCGCAAAGGACCTGAAATAAAGCGGCGTACTCCAGGTATTGTCGAGTACGACGAACGCGCCAACCTCGTGCGCCGCCTGCGCGAGCGCCGGAACGTCCTGCACTTCAAAAGTTAGCGAACCAGGCGATTCCAGGTAGACGACGCGCGTGCGCTCGGTCAAACGAGCGCGAAATCCCGCGAGGTCGGCCGGATCGAAATATTCCACTTCGATCTTCAGGCGCTTCAGCACCTGCTCGGCGAATGTGCGGGTCGGACCATAAACATTGTCGGTCAGCAGCAGATGGTCGCCGCTGCGAAGCAGACCGAGCAGCGCGTGCGTGCAGGCAGAGAGGCCTGAGGGAAACAGCGTCGATCCATACCCGCCCTCAAGTTCGCAAAAGGCCTCCTCCAGCGCGCGGGACAAGGGCGAGCCAAAGCGGCCGTAATTCGCCATCGGATTCCCGTCTTGCTTGCGCGCCTCCCACTCCTCCAGCGTTGACGCAAGAATGGTCGAGCCCCGATAGATTGGAACATTGACCATGCCGGCATGCATCGACGGCGCGCGGCCCAACTGAGCGAGTTTCGTATCGAGTTCCATGGCAGTGGACCCCGGTCGGTACGACGGCATTGCAGGATTCCTAAATAACCTCTCGATTTGGAATGCTATACCCCGATTGACGCCGAATAATTCGGATTTAATGTTGAATAACGCACAATATTAGTATATATTATCTAATTATAAGAGATTTCATGGAATTATATACTCATGTCGGGTGCGAAAGATACGCTGGATCGTTTTGATCGCGCGATTCTGGCGCAGCTTCAGGAAAATGCGACCATTCCCATCTCCGAACTGGCGGAAAAGGTTGGTCTGACCTCGACCCCGTGCTGGCGGCGCATTCAGAAGCTCGAAAGCCGCGGCGTAATCCAGAAGCGCGTAACGCTGCTCGATCCCAAACAGCTCAACCTGGGCGTGACCGTCTTCATCGCAGTCCGCACGCACGAACACCGCTTCGACTGGTTCGAGTCGTTCCACAAACTCGTCAGCGCAATTCCCGAAGTGGTCGACTTTTATCGCGTGGCGGGCAGCACCGACTACCTGCTGAAGGTCGTGGTGTCCGATATCGCCGACTACGACAATATCTATAAGACGCTCATCAAAGGAGCCGACCTTGCCGACGTTACCTCGATGTTTGTTATCGAGGAGATCAAGCACACCACGGCCCTGCCATTGAGCCACACGTGAGCAGCTGATCCGAAAGCCAATCCAGCTCAGCCGCTACCGCAAGGCGCGAACATAGCCACTACGGAAAACAAAAACCCCGGCACGATAGCCAGGGTTTGTTTCTTCGAGCGTTGCGAAAAATTACCAGCGGTAATTCAAGCCCATCCGTACGACGTGAAAGTTAAGATCATCGACCACAATAGTGTTGCCGCCGACGAATGCGTACTTCGCCTGATCGAGCGAGACATAGAGATATTCAGCTTTCATGCTCCAGCGCGGGGCAATCGCGAATTCGATTCCGGCACCAGCGGTCCAGCCAGTAACGGTCTCTGATCCGGCCGGGAACGCGCCGATGATGGAGCCTTCAACTTCGCCGAATGCCAGACCACCCGTCGCGTAGATCATGGAGCGATCGAACGCATAGCCAAGACGGCCGCGAAACGTGCCGAACCACTTTATATCGGTCGTACATCCGCCGGCACAGCCAAAGCCGGGAGCTACCGGCAGCACACCATTGATGTCTGAATAGGAAACGTCGAGTTCAAGACCCCAGACCCAGCGGCTGCCGGCGGCCTGCCAGTTGTATCCGAGCGTCGCACCCGCCACGAAGCCATCGACGTCAAAGTCCTGCGAGCCGCCGCCGACCGTCGTATTGAGGTGGCGGTTGCTGCCCCAGCCATAACCGACCGTGCCGCCGACGTAGAAGCCGGTCCAGTTGAAGACCGGCGCTGGAACGGCCTTATAAACCGGGCCCTTGACCGGCAAATCGGCAGCGCTTGCCATGCCCATCATCGAAAGCGCACCCACCGCGCCGATCAGCAATTTCCGAAGCATTGAGTCCCCCAGCTAGAAATTATCTTAGCTATATAGGCGCAGTTTTACCGACCACTATTTGCAAAGACAACGGGAGCCGACGATCCTGATAAAGGAAGTTACGGGTTGTGGCACACTTGCATCACAACCTAAGCGACAGAAAATCCTCGCGAATTTTTCGACCCCTGCAAGCAAAGAAGCGCTGGGCAGCAGACTGCTTGCAATTGGAGTAGTCGGGCATAAGCCGAGCTGCTCGCTCGCCGGAAGCAAAGCGCGGTTCTGATTCCCTATTCGATCCAGGCTCTGGAAGGCTGCCGCCGCAGAAAGAAGGCGACCGCGCTGCCGAGCGTTGCCGCTGCGATGCAGACGGCGGCGGCCATCGGCCGTCCGAGTGAGAGCGCATAGAACGCCATCGCGGAATTTGCCGCCGAGAAGAACGCCGCCTGCCAGAACATCTTGCCTCCCCTCCTCGCGAGGTTCCGCGAGAGGAACCTCAACTGCTCTAAAAAGCAGAAACCCCGGCACAATGGCCGGGGCTTGCTTTCGATGGTTCTACCAGGAGCGCATTACGCCGGAACGGCCTGCTGCTCTTCCCGCGGCTGCGTCTTGAGCCACGCTTCGTGACGGGCGAGATCGTCCTTGCCCTTGGCGCTCTCGTCGCGATCCACGAACTCGATGACCGCGAGCGGTGCCATGTCGCCATAGCGGAAGCCCGCCTTGATAATGCGAAGATATCCGCCGTTGCGCGACGCATAGCGCGGTGCAAGCACGTCGAAGAGCTTCTTCACCGCTTCGCGGTCGCGCATCTCCGAGATCGCCTGACGGCGCGCGTGCAGGCTCGCCTTCTTGCCGAGCGTCACGAGCTTCTCGACGATGGGACGGATGTCCTTCGCCTTGGGCAGTGTGGTGACGATCTGCTCGTGGGTGATGAGCGACGCGGCCATGTTCGCGAGCATCGCCTTGCGATGCTCGGGGCGGCGGTTGAAGCGGCGATGGGTTTTACCGTGACGCATAATTCTTTCCTCCGAAGCGCGGACGCACGCCTCAGTAATGATCCTCGAAGCGCTTCGCGAGCTCTTCGATGTTCTCCGGCGGCCAGCCCTGCACTTCCATACCGAGATGCAGGCCCATGGTCGCGAGCACTTCCTTGATTTCATTCAGCGACTTGCGGCCGAAGTTCGGGGTGCGAAGCATTTCCGCTTCCGACTTCTGGATGAGGTCGCCGATGTAGACGATGTTGTCGTTCTTCAGGCAGTTGGCCGAGCGAACCGACAGCTCGAGTTCGTCCACCTTCTTGAGCATGGCCGGCGGGAACGGCAGTTCCTGGATCGGCGCAGCTTCCACCTCGCGGCGGGGCTCTTCGAAGTTGACGAAGATGTTGAGCTGGTCCTGGAGGATGCGCGCGGAATAGGCGAGCGCGTCTTCCGGCGAGATCGAACCGTCGGTTTCGATCGTCATCGTCAGCTTGTCGTAGTCGAGAATCTGGCCTTCGCGGGTATTCTCCACGCGATAGGAAACCTTGCGGACCGGCGAATAGAGGCTGTCGACCGGGATGAGGCCGATCGGTGAATCTTCCGCGCGGTTACGGTCGGCGGCGATATAGCCCTTGCCGGTGTTGACCGTGAATTCCATGCGGATTTCCGCGCCTTCATCGAGCGTGCAGAGCACGAGCTCGGGGTTCAGCACCTGCACGTCGCCGACAGTCTGGATGTCGCCGGCGGTGACCGCGCCTGGACCCTGCTTCTTCACGACCATGCGCTTCGGGCCTTCGCCCTGCATCTTGATCGCGATGTCCTTGATGTTGAGCACGATGTCGGTGACGTCTTCGCGCACGCCCGGGATCGACGAGAACTCGTGCAGCACGCCGTCGATCTGTACCGAGGTCACGGCAGCACCCTGCAGCGACGACAAGAGAATGCGGCGCAGTGCGTTGCCGAGCGTGAGACCGAAGCCGCGCTCGAGCGGCTCGGCCACGACGGTGGCAAAACGCTTCGGATCCGGCCCGCCCTGCACGTTGAGCTTTTCGGGCTTGATCAGCTCCTGCCAGTTCTTCTGGATCACAGTCGTCATCCTTACGTCCTTTTGTGCGAAGCTAGAGAGCCCGCAAACCGCGACGAACGCGGCGATGATCGAAACCCGGCGAACGCCGCCGGGTAAAGCAAACTCTTAAACGCGCCGGCGCTTGCGCGGACGGCAACCATTGTGCGGGATCGGCGTCACGTCGCGGATCGACGTCACGGTGAAACCCGCAGCCTGCAGCGCACGAAGCGCCGACTCGCGGCCCGAACCGGGGCCCGAAACTTCCACTTCAAGCGTACGCATGCCGTGCTCGGCGGCCTTCTTCGCGGCGTCTTCGGCGGCAACCTGCGCCGCATAAGGCGTGGACTTGCGCGAGCCCTTGAAGCCCATGGTGCCCGACGACGACCAGGCAATCGTGTTGCCCTGCACGTCGGTGATCGTGATCATCGTGTTGTTGAACGAGGCCGCGACATGCGCGACGCCGGCCGCGATGTTCTTGCGCTCGCGCTTGCGGACGACTTTTGCTTCTTTCGCCATGACGGTCCTGTTTCTCTATCTCGTTAGCGCTTAGCGCGTTGCCATCTTCTTGCCGGCGATCGCCTTCGCCGGGCCCTTGCGGGTGCGCGCGTTCGTATGCGTGCGCTGGCCGTGAACCGGCAGACCCTTGCGGTGACGGAGGCCCCGGTAGCAGCCGAGGTCCTGCAGGCGCTTGATGTTCATCGAAACTTCGCGGCGCAGATCGCCCTCGACCAGATAATCGCGGTCGATCATTTCGCGGATCTGCAAAACTTCCTGGTCGGTGAGCTGGTTCACGCGGCGCTCTGCCGGGATCTTCAGTTCGTCGACGATCTTCTTCGCGCGCAACTGGCCGATGCCGTGGATGTATTGAAGCGCAATAACTACGCGCTTGCCGGTCGGGATATTGACGCCTGCGATACGGGCCATCGTCTCGTCTCCATGTGGGCCACCCGTTCAGGTGGCGCGTGAATTGACCCGCGTCCGGTGGAGGCCGGCCCTTGCGAGTATTTCAATCAAAAAACTGGCTTCGCCCCGAAAGAGCGGCCAGCCTCTAACCGATTGGAATGCGGTGCAGATAGGCCACTGCAGCGTCCGAGTCAACTGGCCGGAGCAACTTTCATGCCCCTGTTAAGCGTATGAAATATTTCCAGAAATTCGACCGGGCTACCGGAAGCCGATGCTACCGCCCGAACGGCGGACCAGAAACGCGACTCGCGGGCTCGACCGGTGCGGGCCGCTTACTGAAGCGCCTTGAGCTTCGTGTCGATCGCGGCAGTCACCGCGTCGATCGAAACCATCCCGTCGATTTCCTGAAGTGTGCCCTTCTTGGCGTAGTAAGCCGAGAGCGGCGCGGTCTGAACGCGGTAGGCGTCGAGGCGCTTTTTCAAAGATTCAGGGTTGTCGTCGGCCCGGATGGCCTCGCCGCGGGCAGTCATTTCGGCGATTCGGGTCTCGATTCGCTGTAGCAGGATGCTCTCGTCCACCTTGAGTTCCACGACGGCGTCGAGCTTGATGCCCCTGGCCGCGAGCAGCCGGTCCAGCGCCTCGGCCTGCGCAACCGTGCGCGGGAAGCCGTCCAGGATGAAACCGTTCTGCACGTCCGATTCTTTCAGGCGGTCGTCGATGATGCCGATGACGATCTCGTCCGAGACGAGTTCACCGCGGGCCATGATGTCCTTGGCCCTGAGGCCGACGGGCGTCTCCGCCTTCACGGCCGCGCGCAGCATGTCGCCGGTCGAAAGGCGAACGATGCCGTGGCGCTCGATAAGCCGGTCTCCCTGCGTGCCCTTCCCCGCCCCCGGGGGTCCGAGCAGAACAAGTCTCATCGCCGAGCTCCGCGAAGTTTCGACTTCTTGATCAAGCCTTCGTACTGATGCGCGAGCAGATAACCCTGCACCTGCGCGACCGTATCCATCGTCACCGAAACCACGATCAGGAGCGAGGTACCGCCGAAATAGAACGGTACGCCAGCATAGGCCACGAGGAACTCCGGCAAGAGACAGACGAGCACGAGATAGGCAGCACCTACGACCGTGATTCGCGTCAGCACGTAGTCGATGTATTTCGCGGTGTTCTCGCCAGGACGAATGCCCGGAATGAAACCGCCGTGCTTCTTCAGGTTGTCCGCGGTCTCCGCCGGATTGAAAACGATCGCGGTGTAGAAGAACGCGAAGAAGATGATCAGGAGCGCATAAAGCGCCATGTAGGCCGGGCGGCCATGACCGAGCATCGTGGTCAGCCACTGCATCCACTCCGGGCCTTGGCCCGCCGTGAACTGCGCGATCGTGGTCGGCACGAGCAAAAGCGACGAAGCGAAGATCGGCGGGATCACGCCCGAAGAATTCAGCTTCAACGGCAGATGCGAGGACTGGCCTTCGAAAAGTTTGTTGCCGACCTGCCGCTTCGGATACTGGATCAGGAGCCGCCGCTGCGCGCGCTCCACATAAACGATGAAGGTGATCGCAGCGATCGCGACCACGATGATCAGCAGGATAACGGCCGTCGAAACCGCACCGGTACGGCCGAGATCGAGCAGTCCTGCGAGGGCCGCCGGCAATTCCGCAACGATGCCCGCGAAGATGATCAGCGAGATGCCGTTACCGATGCCGCGCGCGGTGATCTGCTCGCCGAGCCACATCAGGAACACGGTGCCGCCGGTCAGCGTGATGACCGTCGAGATCCGGAAGAACCAGCCCGGATCCTGCACGATTCCGCCCGCCCCGCCTTCGAGACCCACGGCAATACCGTAAGCCTGCAACAGAGCCAGAACGACGGTGAGATAGCGCGTGTATTGGTTGATGACCTTGCGGCCCTGCTCACCCTCTTTCTTCAGCGCTTCCAGCGTCGGCGAGACGGTGGTGAGCAGCTGGAGAATGATCGAGGCCGAGATATACGGCATGATGTTGAGCGCGAAGATCGCCATGCGCTCGACAGCACCGCCGGAAAACATATTGAACAGACCGAGAATGCCGCCACGCGCCTGATTAAAGGCGTTGGTGAAGGCGATCGGATCGATGCCCGGCATCGGAATGAACGTGCCAAGCCGATAAACCAGGAGCGCACCCAGCGTGAACCAGATGCGCTTCTTCAGGTCCTCAGCTTTCGCAAGTGCGCTGAAGTTTAGATTTGCCGCGAGTTGTTCGGCTGCCGACGCCATATTCGCTCCGATCCGCCCCGACTAATTCCCCGAGATGAAAAAACCGGCCTGATTTACTTGGCCGCTTCCTTCTTCGGCTTCTTCTGCATCTTGCCCGGCTTTTCCCGGTCGGCCTTCTTCACGACGAGCTCTTTCACGCTGCCGCCGAGCTTTTCGACCGCCGCGATCGCGGACTTGGTCGCACCCGCGACTTCGAACGAGAGCTTGGTCTTGAGTTCACCCTTGCCGAGCAGACGCACGCCGTTGCCGGCACGGCGAACGACGCCGGCCTTCACGAGCGAATCCGCCGTGACGGTGTCGCCTTCCTTGATCAGCTTCGCTTCGACCGCCTTCTGGATGCGGTCGAGATTCACTTCGCTGTATTCGACGGCGAAGATGTTGTTGAAGCCGCGCTTGGGCAGACGGCGATGCAGCGGCATCTGACCGCCTTCGCGGCCCTTGATGCGCACACCGGTGCGGGACTTCTGACCCTTCACGCCGCGGCCGCCGGTCTTGCCTTTGCCGGAGCCGATGCCACGACCGACGCGAATGCGGTTCTTCCGCGCGCCTTCGTTATCGGCAATCTCGTTGAGTTTCATCGTATCCTCACTTGCCTTCGACGATCCGCACCATGTGCGCGACCTTCGCGACCATGCCGCGCGTGGCCGGGGTATCGACCAGCTCGCGCTTCTTGCCGCGCTTGTTGAGGCCAAGACCGATCAGGGTCTTTTCCTGCTTGCCGTCGCGGCGGATCGGGCTGCCGAACTGCTCGACGGTGATTTTCTTACCGGCCATTGCAGATCTCCTTAGCCTTCCGCCGACGCATCGACGTCGGTATTGCGGCGCCGTGCCTGCAAGGTGGAAACCTTGATGCCACGACGAGCCGCGACCGCGCGCGGATTGTCCTGACTCTTGAGTGCATCGAAGGTCGCCCGAACCATGTTGTAGGGGTTCGACGAGCCGAACGACTTCGCGACCACGTCCTGCACGCCCACGGTTTCGAATACCGCGCGCATCGGGCCGCCAGCGATGATGCCGGTACCGGCCGGAGCCGAACGCAGCACGACCTTGCCGGCGCCGTGATGACCGTTGACGTCGTGATGCAGCGTGCGGCCGTCGCGCAGGTTCACGCGGATCAGCGAGCGCTTCGCGGCGTCCGTCGCCTTGCGGATCGCTTCCGGAACTTCGCGCGCCTTGCCGTGACCGAAGCCGACGCGGCCCTTCTGGTCGCCGACCACAACAAGCGCCGCAAAGCCGAAGCGCTTACCGCCCTTCACGACCTTCGCAACACGGTTGATGTGGACCAGCTTATCGACCAAGCCGTCGCGCTCTTGCTCGCGATCGCGATCTTTGCCCCGGCCTCGTTTTTCGTCTCTTTCGCGTGCCATGATGCTGTCCTTAGAAACTCAATCCGCCTTCGCGCGCCGCGTCGGCGAGTGCCTTGACGCGGCCGTGAAAACGATAGGCGCCGCGGTCGAAGATGACTTCCTTCACGCCTTTCGCTTTCGCGCGTTCGGCGATCAGGCTGCCGACCACCTTCGCGGCCTCGACATTTGCGCCCGACTTCAATTTCCCGCGCATGTCCTTTTCGAGCGTCGAGGCGGACGCGAGCGTCATACCCTTCGCGTCGTCGATGATCTGCGCGTAAATGTTCATGCCCGAGCGGTGAACCGACAGGCGCGGGCGGCCGTAGGCCGAAGCCTTCAGCGACCGGCGCACGCTGGCTTTGCGGCGCTTGGAGCGTTCTGCAACTGATGCCATCGTGTTCCCCGTTACTTCTTCTTGCCTTCCTTGCGGAAGATGAATTCGCCTTCGTACTTCACGCCTTTGCCCTTGTAAGGCTCCGGCTTGCGATAGGCGCGGATTTCGGAAGCGACCTGACCGACTTTCTGCTTGTCGATGCCGGAGATCACGATTTCGGTCGGCCTCGGCGTCGCGATGGTGACGCCGGCCGGGACTTCATAAACCACATCGTGGCTGTAGCCGAGCGAGAGGTTCAGGTTCTTGCCCTGCATCGCCGCGCGGTAGCCGACGCCGGTGATCTCGAGCTTGCGCTCGAAGCCCTTCGAGACACCCGTGACGACGTTGTTCACGAGCGCGCGGTAGAGACCCCAGGACGCCTGGTCCTGCTTCTCCTCGCCCTTCTTCTCGAAGATGATCTGGTTCTTGTCGAGCTTCGGCGTGACGTTGTCGTTGAGCACGACCGAAAGCTCGCCCTTCGGGCCTTTGACCTTGACGGTCTGGCCCGTGACGGTCGCCGTGACGCCGGACGGAATGGCGACGGGGCGTTTGCCGATTTTGGACATCTTTTCCCGTTCCTTCCTTAGAACACCGTGCAGAGCACTTCGCCGCCGACGTTCTGCTCGCGGGCGTTGTGATCTGCCATCACGCCCTTCGGCGTCGAAACGATCGCGATGCCGAGACCGTTGTTGACGCGCGGTAGCGCATCGACGGAGGCGTAAACGCGGCGGCCGGGCTTCGAAACGCGCGCGACCTCGCGGATTGCCGGTTCGCCTTCCGCGTATTTCAGCTCGATGTCGAACTCGGTACGGCCGTTGCCGAACTCGGTGGTGGAGTAGCCGCGGATGTAACCTTCGTCCTTGAGCACGTCGAGGACGCGCGCGCGGAACGAGGAGCCGGGCGTGGAAACAGTATCCCGCTTGCGCATCTGCGCGTTGCGGATACGGGTCAGCATATCGCCGAGAGGATCATGCAATGCCATTTTTCGATCCTCCTCTTACCAGCTCGACTTCACGAGACCGGGGATCATCCCCTTCGCGCCGTATTCGCGCAGCGCCAGACGCGACATCTTCAGCTTGCGATAAGTCGCACGCGGACGGCCCGTCACTTCGCAGCGGTTGCGCACGCGCTCTTTTGCCGAGTTACGCGGCAGTTTCGAGAGTTTCAGCACGGCTTCGAAGCGGTCTTCGATGGATACTTTCTTGTCCATCACGACAGCCTTCAGCTTCGCACGCTTTGCAGCGGCGTTCGCCGTCATCTTACGGCGGCGCTTGTTCTTCTCGATTGCACTCTTCTTCGCCATTTCAGCTCCTAGTCACCGCGTTTGAAGCGTTGCTTCACTGCCGGAAGGGAAA
>CAUJKG010000128.1 GCA_963205465.1 Pseudomonadota bacterium
CCTTTCTTGCGGCCTTCCTTGAGGATGTCGGCGATGCTCGACGCGCCGAGGCAGCCGCGCCGGGCGGCCACCCATGCCGGGTTGATGCCGCCGTCTGGAAGATGCTGACGTATCATCTTGTGGTCCGCCACTCGTTTTTGACAACATCGGTCCATTTCTGGTCGTCGATGTGCGACCATCCACGGCCCCTACAAAGCTGATGCACGGCGAAGTAAGATAGCCCGTACATTCTGGCAAGGTCAGTGATTGGGATGCCAAAGTGGTCTAGTTTTCGTAGCGCCCAGACAAAGCGTTCAGAGAACCTCGACATTGGGTGGCTCTCGCCGCGCAGAACTTGCCGACGACCTTTGCTGAGCATGTCCTTAGTGTTGTCGCTCGGCGTGCCTAGAAACAGGTGTTCAGGTTTCACGCATTCTGGCGTGTCACAGCGATGCAGAACCCACAGACCATTTGGAATCTGTCCGTTGAACGCTTCATAGGCAACGCGGTGCGCACGCTTGCTGCCAGTTCGCCGTATGCCGATGGCACCGTACCCATCCTTGAAGATTGCGCCTTGCCATATCCAACACCCGCTGTCGGTTTTCTTGATTCGCTCAAGAATCCGATCCTTGATTGGACGTACCGGCGGGGCCATCACTAGGCCTCGATCACTTCGGCCGGCTTGTCAGCCGCTTCCGCCGCAGCCTTGAGCGACGGAATGTGGTCGCGCAGCGCGGAGCGGCTCGCAGGGGTCAGACGCTTCCAATACTCGCGGAACGACTCTGCACCATCCAGCGCCGCAGCCTGCGCAGCCTCCAGCAGTCCGGCCGGCATTTGAACCGCAGCGACTTCCGGCGTATGCGCATCGGCATCGTTGTCGCCGGCCGTCGGGATCGCAAAAGCCTGGAACGCTGCGTACTTGTACGCCGCGCTCATGGCCTTGTTCGTGGCCTTGTCGCTGGTATCCATCGCTTCGCCGAAGGTGCGTACCGTGTGCTTGCTGCCATCCTCTGCGCACACGAAGTCGAACTCGGCTTCTACGGTGACATAGAAGATCGCGCCGCCGTTTTTCGTCTGCCGCTCGACGCAATTGCGGGTCAGGATGCGCGGCAGTATGCACAGGCCATGCGCAGCCAGCAGCGGAGCGATGGCGTTGTAAACGTCGTCGATCCCCCGGAAGTTGTACCCGGCTCCCTGCTCGTTGCGCCGGTCTTTGGCGATGCCGCGCTTGGCAAGCTCCGCCTGCACAGCATTGATAGCCTTGTAAACGCTCATGTTCATCCTTTCGTCAATGCTTCAATCGTCTGGCTCAGTACGGCCAATTCGTCCAGCTTCTTCACGTTCCAGATTCGGCGCTGGCCGTGCCAGCCGTTGAACGGTCCTCTATGGCAATCCACGCACAGCGGGATGCAGATAAAGTGCAGTCCCTGCTTGATGTGGTGCGCCTCGCTCGGACCAGGCTGACCGCATACGCCGCACGGCAGGGACTTGATTCGCGCCATGTGCTTGCGCGCTGCGGCGTTGATGCGGTCGCTGTTCACCTCCGCGACTCCCGCCAGCTACCGAGCCACGTCGACAACAGCGGCGCACGACGCCAGAACGCGGCTTGCTGCTCGCGGGTCAGGCTGTGCAACTTGGTCGTCGGATCGGTGCGCTTGGCGCGGTCGATGTGGCACAGCGCAAGCATTTCTCTGGTAGTCCTGATCGGCTTCATTCGGCCTCCCTTGCTTTGAGCATGGCGTCAGCCATCGCGTATGCGTTTCTAGCCGCTCGCTCCATGGGCTCACCTCGTTGGTAATGACCAACGCGAGATACGTCGCCCTGCATCGCCTGCGCCGCGAAGTAGTCGCGCAGGGTCGCGCCGCCTGTGTAATTCTGCTGGCCATCGTGCGGAAACGCCGGTCCTCCGTTGTCTTTCATGCGTCGCTCCTACGAGAATTCGCCAATGATGTAATCCCAGGTTCCCTCGCCGTGGCCTACGCAGTAGGCATCGTCGTGTCTCTTTGGGAGCGCGCCCTTCCACTCGCGTTGGGTAATCACTCGCTCCATGTCCTCCGAAGGCACCACTTCGCCGTACTCGTTACGAATGACCGCACCAGGCGCCTTCCACAGAGCGCGCCAGTCGTCTAGCGTATTGATCCCGTCATCCGGCATGACATGCAGCGAGAAACACCACCCACCGCTGCTCTTTCCGATGTGCAGCGTCTCGAACGGACGGCCGCAACATTTGCAGTCCGGCTTGCTGTGCAGGTAGTAGTTCGTCCCCATTAGTTGCTCCTAGTTCCCGAATAACGCTACGGCGAACATCACGCCGATGCCAGTCAGCACGACTGCGACGATCACGCCACGAAACACGTCGCACGCTTCGTCGAGTTCACATTCGCGCAGCAGGTCGTTGTCGTTTCTCATGCTGCTTCCTTCGCTACTTCTGCTGGCGTCCACAGCTTCGCGTGCGTTTCGATCAACTGGATTGCCGCTGCGTACTCGCGGCCGTGGGTGCCGTCGCCGTGCGTCTTGACGCAGGCGGCGCGGAACTCGTCTAGAGCGCCGAAGAAGCAGCCGGCGCGGATCATGATGCCGGCGTCGGTCAGGTACGCGACGAGGTAATCGGCGCGCGATCCGATGGGGCCGATTTGCAGGACTGGGCGCTCGCCAACGAGTTTCGCGCCGCTCAGGTACGCGCCGATCAGGTCCGCGCCGCGCAGGTCCGCGCCGCGCAGGTCCGCGTCGCGCAGGTACGCGCCGCGCAGGTCCGCGCCGCGCAGGTCCGCGTCGCGTCTGACGGCAGCAACGACCACATCGCGCAGCGCCTCTCCGCCGCCGGCATAAAGGACTGCGCCGGTATAACGGTGTTTGATTTCGTAGTTCATGCCGCCTCCTTCGAACACTCGGCCATCGCGGCAAGCACGTCGCCGGCAATGCAGCGCAAAACGTCCATGTCGGTCTCGCCGGCCTTGATGCTGTGCGCCAGGTACAC
>CAUJKG010000129.1 GCA_963205465.1 Pseudomonadota bacterium
TGCGGGATAACCCGTAGTACCGAAGCGTCCGCTCATGTCTTTCGTGACAAAATCCATCGCTCAGGCATGTATTCGGGCCGGTTCGTAAGCCGCGGTCCGCGTTTTTGCCCGTAGATCGTGGACAAGATCGTGCGCTTCGGCGAGCGCGACGGCCATCAGATTTTTCTAGAGCCCGAAGGGCTCGACGATGACACGGTCTATCCGAACGGCATTTCGACCTCGCTTCCCGAGGACGTGCAGCTCGCACTGCTCGCGACCATTCCAGGCCTCGAGAACGTCGCGATGAAGCGTTGCGGCTATGCAATCGAATACGACCACGTCGATCCGCGCGAGTTGATCGCTTCGCTCGAAACCAAGAAGATTCCCGGGCTGTTCCTGGCCGGGCAGATCAACGGTACCACGGGCTACGAAGAGGCTGCGGCACAGGGACTTGTGGCGGGTCTGAACGCGGCCCGCCGCGCCGGCGGCGGCGGCGCGATCATCTTCGATCGTACCGAAGCCTATCTCGGCGTCATGATCGACGACCTGATCACCCGTGGCGTGACCGAGCCCTACCGCATGTTCACGTCGCGCGCGGAATATCGTTTGGCGCTGCGCGCTGACAATGCCGATCAACGCCTGACCGCAAAAGGCATTGCGCTTGGCTGCGTCGGAGCCATTCGCGCCAAAGCCTTTGGCCAGAAAGCCGAAGCGTTGCGGGCTGCGCGCGAAGCGGCTGATGCCGTATCGGTCACGCCGAATGAAGCCGCCCATTCCGGTATCGCGTTGAACCATGATGGTCAGCGCCGTACCGCATTCGAACTTCTGTCCTACGCATCCATCACCCGCGATCAGGTCGCAAAAATCTGGCCGGGGATCGCCGCGCTCACGCCAGCCATTGCCGAACAGCTCGAAATCGATGCGAAGTATTCGGTCTATCTCGAACGCCAGCGCGAGGATGCCGAACGCTTTCGCCGCGACGAGTCTCTAGGCTTGCCGGAGACCATGGATTTCGAGGCCATTCCGGGTCTTTCCAACGAGCTTCGCGCAAAGCTCAAGACCGTGCGTCCGCGTACGCTGGGCCACGCCAACCGGATCGAAGGCATGACGCCGGCCGCGCTGGGATTGCTCGCGTTACATGCGCGCCGCAAGGCCGGATGACCGACCTCGATCGCCTCGCAAAGGATCGCGACGCCGCACTCCGGCTTACCCCTGTTTCACGTGAAACGGCGGCGCGGCTCGATCTATTTGTCGAGCATCTTCTGAAGTGGCAACGCGTGGTGCAGCTTGTGGCTCCCTCGACGCTGCAGGAAATCTGGACGCGCCATATTGCCGACAGCCTGCAGCTGCTTCCGTATATCGGCGAGGCAAAAGAACTTGTGGATGTCGGAAGCGGTGGTGGATTTCCCGGTCTCATTCTTTCGATTGCCGCGCCTGAGAAAAAATTCCGCCTGATCGAGAGCGATACCCGCAAGGCATCCTTTCTGCGCGAGGCTTCCCGCATCGCAGAATCTACGGCGGAAGTTTATGCCGAAAGGGTCGAGTCGGCGGCGAAACGGATCAGCACAGATATTCACATGGTAACGGCAAGGGCCTTTGCGCCGCTGCCAAAACTGCTAGACCTCACCGCGCCGTTCCTGGAGCGCGGTGCCCGGGCGGCATTTCTGAAATCACAAGATATAGATGAAGAATTGACTATAGCCGCTAAATCTTGGAAATTTAACTATCAATTAAGGAACAGCGTAACCGATCCGCGTGGTAGAATCCTCCTGATCGAAACGCTTGAGCGGCGCAGCTAGCGCCTTCGGATGCGGCCATGACCCACTCGTTACGTCCCCGTGTTCTTTCGCTCGCCAACCAGAAAGGCGGGGTCGGCAAGACCACGACGGCCATCAATCTCGGCACCGCGCTTGCCGCCATCGGCGAGCGGGTACTGATCGTGGACCTCGACCCTCAGGGTAACGCCTCGACCGGGCTCGGGATCGATCGCAAGGATCGGGACCGTTCCACCTTCGACGTGCTGGTCGGCGAATCGGAGATGCGCGAAACGATTCGCGAGACGGCGGTGCCGGGGCTGCACATTGCGCCCTCGACCATGGATCTCTCCGGCCTCGAGCTTTCGCTCGCGACGGTGAAGGACCGCGCCTTCCGGCTGCGCGACGCGCTAGGAAAACTTTCCGGTCCGTCGCGCGGCGCCGACGGCAAGCTCACTGCAGGAGGATATTCCTATGTGCTGGTGGACTGCCCGCCCTCGCTGAATCTTCTCACCATCAATGCCATGGCGGCGTCCGACGCTGTGCTCGTGCCGCTGCAATGCGAGTTCTTCGCGCTGGAAGGTCTTTCGCAGCTTCTGAAGACGGTCGATCAGGTGAAGATGAGCCTGAACCCGAATCTTTCGATCCACGGCATCGTGCTCACCATGTATGACGCGCGCAACAATCTCTCCGATCAGGTTGTTGCCGACGTTCGGCAGTTCATGGGCAAGAAGGTTTTCGACACCGTGATCCCGCGCAACGTGCGTGTCTCGGAAGCGCCGTCGCACGGCAAGCCGGTGTTGCTCTACGACCTGAAGTGCGTCGGCAGTCAGGCTTATCTGAAGCTCGCATCCGAAATCGTGCAGCGCGAACGCGCGCTTGCCGCCGCGTAAGCGAGAGCGCGGGGAGGAAGAAGCGAGATGGCTATGGCGGAAGAACGCTCACGACTGGGACGGGGACTGGCGGCGCTGATCGGCGACGTCGGCGATGAATCGGCGGCGATCGATCGCGCGCGCGGCCAGAAGCGCGTGCCGATCGAATTTCTGCGCGCCAATCCGAAGAATCCGCGCAAACAGTTCGATGAGGAAGAACTCGAGAACCTTTCGTCTTCGATCCGCGAAAAGGGAATCCTGCAACCGATTCTGGTCCGGCCGGTTGCGGGCAGAAAAGACTCCTACGAGATCATCGCCGGCGAACGCCGTTGGCGCGCGGCGCAGCGCGCGGGCGTGCATGACGTGCCGGTCACGCTGCTCGAAATCAACGACAAGGAAGCGCTCGAAATCGCGATTGTCGAAAACGTCCAGCGCGCGGACCTCAACCCGCTCGAAGAGGCGATGGGCTACGAGAACCTGGTCGAGCAGTTTCACTACACCCAGAATGATCTCGCCAAGGTCGTCGGCAAAAGCCGCAGCCATATCGCCAACACGCTGCGTCTTCTGAAGCTGCCGGAAAGCGTCAAGAAATATCTTTCCGAAGGCAAGCTCACTGCAGGCCACGGCCGCGCCCTGCTTTCGCATGATGATCCCGAAGCCCTCGCAAAAGCCATTGTCGATGGCGGCGGCATGAATGTGCGCGAACTCGAAGCGCTGACGCCGGAAGATCGCAAGACCGCCAAAAGCAAGGCGGCCGCAAAAGCGAAGCCGGCGAAGTCGGCGGATATCCGGGCGCTGGAGAAGCGGTTGGTCGATCAGCTCGGCATGTCGGTCGCGATCAACAACCGCGGATCGAAGGGCGAGCTCAAGATCAAATACAAGTCGCTCGAGCAGCTCGATGCGGTCTGCCGCAAGCTCGGTATAAGCGACTAAAAGCCCTTATTTCATTAGGCTTTTCGCTTGCCGCGTTCGGCCAGCGAAAGAATGGCGCGTTCCGCAATCGTATCCGCGAGTGCAGACGAACGGCGCGATTCCAGTTCCGCGTCGCCGAACGAAGCCAGCGCGCTTTCGATCGAGCGCGAGCCGAGACGGCGCAGTGCGCGCTTGTGATCGTCGACGCGGCGCCAGAATACCCGGTTGCGCTTGATGACGGTTTCGGTGTCCTCGCCGCTTTCGATCTGCAGACTCATTTTATGAAGCTGCGCGAGATGCCGGATCGCCGCATTAATGATGCTCGCCGGCGAAGTGCCGGATTCGCGGGCCTGTGCAAAGGCACGGAGCGCGGCCCTGGCATCGCCTGCGCTTGCGGCATCTAAAAGATCGTCGAGCGCAAGCCCGGAAGCGTCGGCGACCACGGCGCGCACGTCGGCGAGCGTGATCTTCTTGGTATCTCCGGCGTAGAAAATGAGCTTTTCGATTTCAGCGCGGGTGGCGAGGCGATCCGAACCAACGAGGCTTACGAGCGCTTCCTTTGCGTCGCGGTCGATTGCAAGACCGGCGCGCAACACGGAGCTGTCGATCAGCGCGCCGATGGTGCGGGCGTCGTCGTCGTAACAGGGAATCACCGCGCAGGACTTCGCCGCCTCGCAGGCACTGCGCAGCGGCGCGTTCTTCGCAAGATCGCCGGCTTCGATGGCGATCAGTGTTTCCGCGGCGGGATCGGCCAAGAGCGGCTTCAGTCCCTCGACGAAGGAGCGGCTGCCGGCGCGCACATGGAGAATGCGCTTGTCGCCGAACAGGCCGATGGTGCGAGCTTCGTCGGAAAGTTTTCCGGGATCGGAAGCCAGCGCGTCACCCTCGAGCGTGACCACCGTGAAGTCATCCGCGGATTTTCCGCGCGTGTTTTTGAGCAACGTCTCGATGCGTTCGCTGACCAGACCGCGGTTGGGTCCATAGATCAGCACCACCGGATAGCGCGGATCCGGATCTTCGACGAAGGAATCGTAGTCGCCTCTGGGAAGCGCGACCATCGTGAAGGTCTTTTAGGTTCGGGTCAGGAAATAAGAGGCCAGCCGCGAGCGAATCTGCTCGGCGACAAGCTTGGCGGCGCGGTTCTGCGCATCGCGAACTGCGCGCGACGCGGCAAAGCGCTGTTGCGAGCGGTCGAGCGAAATGCGCGCGGTCGCCTTTTCCGAGAGCACGATGCGGTCGTTCGCGACATCGAGCACGCGATAGGTAACATCGAGCACGACGATTTCCGAGGTCG
Organism: Pseudomonadota bacterium; assembly: GCA_963205465.1. Classification (GTDB taxonomy): domain Bacteria; phylum Pseudomonadota; class Alphaproteobacteria; order Rhizobiales; family Xanthobacteraceae. The sequence goes on from CAUJKG010000129.1 coordinate 4,812, forward strand.
CGCGGCCGGAGGCGACGTCGACCAGCGGCGTCTGCGAGCTCGACGTGATCGTCATCGCAAGTTTGTAGGGTGCGCCGACCGGATTGCCCTGGCCGCCGGTGAGTTCGAAAATCAGGTCGTTGCGGATTTCCTGTCCAAGGCGGCCGCTGATTTCGAGAATCTCGACCTGTCGCAATTCGTCGCGGAGCTTCGCCCCGGCGCCGAACAAGGTGGACTGGCCATACATCGGCTGGAAGCAGCCGCCGAGCGTTCCCGCCAACAGCAGGATCGCCGCAAGTTTCGGCCAAGCCTTTGATTTTGCTAGCTTACGCAACGACATTCACGATTCTCTGCGGGACCACCACGATCCGCTTCGGCGCCTTTCCGGACAGCGCCGCTTGTACCGCATCCAATGCTAACACGGCCTTCTCGACCTCCGAAGCCGGGGCGTCCCGAGACACCGTCACGTCCGCCCGCTTCTTCCCGTTGACCTGAACAGGCAGGGTAATTGTGTCTTCTACGAGGAGGGCGGCTTCGATCTCGGGCCAGGGCTCCTCCGCGATCAGCTTGTTGTGGCCGAGGATCGCCCAGCATTCCTCGGCGAGGTGCGGCATCATCGGGGCGGTGATGCGCATCAGGATTTCGGCGGCTTCACGGAAGGCCCAGGCGAGATCGGGAGCGGGCTTTTTGTTCGTGTCCGCTGCCGCGCCGATCGCGTTGGCCGCTTCATAGATATGCGCGACGCAACGATTGAAGCGCAGCTTCTCAATGTCTTCGCCGACACGTGCGAGTGCGACATGCGCTGCCTTGCGCACGGCGTTTGCCGCTTCCGAAAATTGCGCGGGCTTTGCCGTACCCGGCGCGGCGCCGATTTCGGCAAGTTCGTTTGCGATTCGATAAAGCCGCTGCACGAAACGCGACGCGCCCTGCACGCGGTCTTCGGTCCATTCGACATCGCGCTCGGGCGGACTGTCGGAAATCATGAACCAGCGCGCGACGTCCGCACCATAGGTCTCGACGATGTCGTCGGGATCTACGGTATTGCGCTTGCTCTTCGACATCTTCTCGATCGGGCCGATGGTGACCGGCTCGCCGTTCGAGAGGAGCGTCGCGGTGCGCTTGTCGCCGTGAGTTTCGATTCTGATCTCGGCGGGCGAAGCGAAGCTGCCGTCCGGCTTCTGGTATGTCTCGTGGACCACCATGCCTTGCGTGAAGAGACCCTTGAACGGCTCGTCGATATCGGCGTGGCGGGTCTTCTTCATCGCGCGTGTGAAGAAGCGCGAATACAGAAGATGCAGAATCGCATGCTCGACGCCGCCGATATACTGATCGACCGGCATCCAGTAATCAGCCGCTTTCAGATCGGTCGGCGTTTCTGCGTGCGGCGCGGTGAAGCGCAGGAAGTACCACGACGAGTCGACGAAAGTGTCCATGGTGTCGGTCTCGCGCCGCGCGCTACCCCCGCATTGCGGGCAGGAGACTTTGGTCCAGCTCGGATGACGATCGAGCGGATTGCCGGGGCGGTCGAACTCGATGTCTTCGGGCAGCGTGACCGGAAGGTTCTCGTCCTTCTCCGGCACCACGCCGCACTTCTCGCAATGGATCACCGGAATCGGGCAGCCCCAATAGCGCTGGCGCGAAATACCCCAGTCCCGCAGGCGAAATTGCACTTGTCGCCGCGCCACAGGACGATTGCCGCGCGTCTCTTTCTCAAGGCGCTTTGCGACTTCTTCCTTCGCCTGCTCGATGGTCATGCCGTCGAGGAAGCGCGAATTCGCGAGCCTGCCGTCTTCGACATAGGCCTCGTCGCCGATCTCGAAGCTCTTCGGATCTGCGCCTTCGGGAATGACCACCGGCCGCACCGGCAAGTTATATTTCCGCGCGAAATCGAGATCGCGCTGGTCGTGTGCGGGACAGCCGAAGATCGCGCCGGTGCCGTATTCCATCAGCACGAAGTTCGCGATGTAAACGGGAAGCTCCCACGTGTCGTCGAAGGGGTGCAGCGCACGCAGACCAGTATCGAAGCCCAGCTTCTCGGCTTTATCGATCGCTTCCTGTGCGGTGCCGATCTTCTTGCATTCCTCGATGAAGTTTGCGGCTTTCGGGTTCTTCGCGGCGATCGCCTTGGCGATCGGATGATCTGGCGAGATCGCAACGAAGCTCGCGCCGAACAAGGTGTCGGGGCGCGTGGTGAAGACTTCGACTTCGCCGGTGTCGCCCTCGGGCTTCGCCAGCATGAAGCGGCAGAGCAAACCTTCCGAGCGGCCGATCCAGTTCTTCTGCATCAGCCGGACTTTTTCCGGCCAGCGATCCAGCGTATCGAGCGCGTCGAGCAATTCCTGCGAATAGTCGGTGATCTTGAAGAACCACTGCGTCAGCTCGCGCTGTTCGACTTCCGCGCCGGAGCGCCAGCCCTTGCCGTCGATGACCTGCTCATTCGCGAGCACGGTCATGTCGACCGGATCCCAGTTCACCTTGGAAACCTTGCGCTCGACGAGTCCGGCCTTCCAGAAATCCAGAAACATCTTCTGCTGGTGGCGGTAGTAACTCGGATCGCAGGTTGCGATCTCGCGGCTCCAGTCAAGCGAGAGGCCCATCGACTTGAGCTGCTTTTTCATGGTCGCGATATTTTCGTAGGTCCACTTCTTCGGATGAACCTTGTTCTGCATCGCCGCGTTTTCGGCCGGCATGCCGAAAGCGTCCCAGCCCATGGGGTGCAGCACGTTCCGGCCCTTGGCGCGGTGATAGCGCGCGACCACGTCGCCCATGGTGTAGTTGCGCACGTGCCCCATGTGGATGCGCCCCGAGGGATAGGGGAACATCTCGAGCACGTAATATTTCGGGCGCGGGTCGTCGTTCTTCGTCTTGAAGATTTCGCGCTCGTCCCAGATTTTCTGCCAGCGGGGCTCGGCCTCGCGGGCGTTGTAACGCTCGTTTTTCATGCTGCTTACTTGGGCTTTTGGAACGGCCGGTTTGGACCACGAATCGCCACGCCAGGCAATGGTTTAAGGCTTGTCAGGCGCGCTTCCGCAGGCGAGATAGCGACGGATGAGCGAAAGTGCAGTCGAAAACCTGGGTTATGTCCGGGGTCAGATCGAAAAAGCCGCACGCGGCGCGGGCCGGGAGCCCGCCGCGATCACTTTGGTTGCGATCTCCAAGACCTTCGAGGTTGAGGAAATCCGCCCGGTGTGTGCAGCGGGACAGCGCGTATTCGGCGAAAACCGGGTGCAGGAAGCCAAGGCCAAATGGCCGATCTTGCGTGCCGAGTTTCCCGGCATCGAACTTCATCTCGTCGGTCCCTTGCAGACCAACAAGACCAAGGAAGCGGTGGAATTGTTCGACGTGATCCAGACGGTGGATCGCGCCAAACTTGCCGCCGAACTCGCCAAGGAAATCCAGAAAGCGGGACGCGCGCCGCGGCTTTTCGTGCAGATCAATACCGGCGCGGAGCCGCAAAAAGCAGGCGTGCTACCGGAAGATGCCGACGCTTTCATCAAGCAATGCCGCGAGATCTATTCTCTGGAGATCGCGGGCCTGATGTGCATTCCGCCGGCCGACGAAGCGCCGGCGCCGCATTTCGCGCTAACGAGGAAGATTGCGGAGCGCAACGGCGTGAAGTTGCTTTCCATGGGCATGAGCGCGGACTTCGAAAGCGCGATCAATCTCGGCGCGACGCATGTGCGGGTCGGCAGCGCGATTTTCGGGAGTAGGCCGAAAGTCGCCTAGGCCTTTCGCGCGAATGAAATTTTCCTGCAGACCGTGACATCCAAGGACGCCATACATGGACGCGTTGGCGGGCCTGTGCTGATATTCCGGCGGACGTGGGGGCGTTCATCATGTGCATTGTTCGGGCCGGTCTATGCGCGGCGCTGATCGTATTTTTTTCGCTTGCCGCGGAAGCGGCGAAAGCGGCCGGAACCGCCTATAACGTCGATACTTCCGAGGTCTCCGATAGCTGCAAGCTGGAAAGCTGGGCCTCGTTTGCCAGCAATCGCGACGTATTTTCCGCGCTCAGCGCGGCCTGCGGTTTCGAATTCTACCGATGGACTGAAGTCGCGGCGCAGTTCGACCGTTCGCGCGCGGACGGCGACTGGGCCAGCGCGTTCACGCCGAAAGTCAAAATCAAACTGAAAGAAAGCGACATCGGCGTATTCGGCCTTGCCGTTTCCACGTTCGGCACGTTCGATACGGCGACGGGCGAGAATACTTCGTACACGGTCCTTGTGCCCTCGACCGTGCGGATTTCCAGTCAGACGCGGGTCAATTTCAATATCGGCTACACGCGCGATGCTGTTCTGCGCCGCGATTTTCTCGCCTATGGCGCAGGCATCGATGTGCGCACGCTGAAGAACGACTGGATTGCGACCTTCGAAGTCTTCGGCTTGGCCGGCAACAGCGACGAGACCGTGAACCGCAGTGTTGTGCGGCCGCGCGCGCAAGTAGGATTGCGCTGGCGTCCGGTCGATGCGTGGAGCGCGGATATTCTCTATGGCCGAAATCTGAACGGCGAGAACGCGCACTGGATTACGTTTGCGACGGCTTACCGTTTTTCGATCGGCGGCAAGTGATTCTTCTAGCGAATTTCGATCCAGCAATCTTTCGCGAGCATCGGCAATAGCTTCTGCAGATCGCCGTATTTGAGCGCGACGCAGCCCGCGGTCGGCGTGAAATTCCTTCGCGCGAAATGAATGAAGACCGCGCTGCCGCGATACGGGATACGCGGGCGGGTGTTGTGATCGATCTCGATGATCAGGTCGTAGAGATGGTCTTCCCGCCATAGCCGGTCGGCGCTGCTTGCGGGTCCAAGTTTGACCGGGCGATTGTAATTCCGGTCGCGCGGGTCTTCGCTCCAGCCGTCGTCTTGTCTGATGCGGCGCAGCGGAAGTGCTGTTCGCGGCCGCGAAAGGCGGTCGGCCCGCCACCAGAGCCGCAATAGCCTAAAAACGCCGCGCGGCGTGCCGCCGTCACCCTCGCGTTTGTCAGCCCGGATGCCGCCCCGGCCCAGGGCGACAGGGAAAACATGGTTACCGGCGAAAAGGTGCCCTCGCGTTGGGCAGCCCGCGGCAGCGGTCACCCGAATCAGCCTGATCCCCGTGTTTTTCACGCGAGTTTTCCGCTTCCGATTCCGTCCCTACACAAAAGCGTGTAATGTCAAACCCTTGCTTGGCAAGGGGAGGTTCGTTACTCCCGCTCTCGAAACGAAAAAACACGGACCGACACCGCCACATGGCCAATGCCAGGACGATCGTCGTCGTTGACGACGACACAGAGCTCCGCGAAACGCTGATTGAACAGCTCGCGCTGCATCAGGAATTCACCACCGAATCGATCGACAATGCGCTTGCCGCCATTGAGCGCGCGAAGCAGGGTCATATCGATCTCTTGATCATGGATGTCGGCCTGCCGGACATGGACGGCCGCGAGGCCGTGCGCGTCATGCGCAAGAACGGTTTCAAGTCGCCGGTGATCATGCTCACGGGTCACGACACCGATTCCGATACGGTTCTGGGTCTGGAAGCGGGCGCGAACGACTACGTCACCAAACCCTTCAAGTTCGCCGTGCTGCTTGCGCGCATCCGCGCGCAGCTTCGCAGCCATGAAGCGAGCGAAGACGCGATCTTTCCGGTCGGCCATTATTCCTTCCGCCCCGGCGCGAAGCTTCTGGTCGACGAGAAAGGCAAGAAGACGCGGCTCACGGAAAAGGAAACCGCAATCCTGCGCTATCTTTATCGCGCCGGAAAAACCCCGGTGCCGCGCGATCAGCTGCTCACCGAAGTATGGGGCTACAACTCCGGCGTGACCACGCACACGCTCGAGACCCATATCTATCGCCTGCGGCAGAAGATCGAGAAGGATCCCTCCAACGCGGCCCTGCTCGTCACCGAAGGTGGCGGCTACAAGCTCGTTCCGTAAAGAGCGGCGATGGCGCTGGACGACGACATTCGCTTTCTGCGCCGGATCTCCACCTTTCGCATTCTCGGCCCCGATGCCTTGCGCGTGCTTGCGATCAGCACCGAGAAAATCCATCTGCGTGCGGGCGATACTTTGTTCGAGGGTAACGAACCGGCGGATGGCGCTTATGTGCTGGAGGCCGGACTATTGCGGCTGCGCCGTTCGAACGAGCGGGCCTTCGATGAGCCGGCGCTGGTCATGCCGGGCGCATTGATCGGAGAAAGCGCGCTGATCGTCGAGACCGCGCATCCGGTCACGGCGGTTGCGGTCGAACATTCGACGCTGTTCAAGATTTCACGCGGGGTTTTTCTGCGCGTGCTCGAAAGCGATCTCGATGCCGCTTATGCGTTGCGCGAGGTGATTGCACGCCGCGTGAAAGGCGCATTGCAGGACCTCGATATGGTGCTGCCGCAGTTCGATACAGAACTGCCCAGTTAGAGCGCGAACTCAGCGATCACCGGCACATGATCGGAAGGCTGCTGCCAGCCGCGGGAAGGCTTGAACACTTTCATGCTTTGAGGTGTGCCTTCGAGTGACGGGCTCGCCCAGATATGGTCGAGCCGGCGCCCGCGATCGGCTGCCTTCCAGTTGTCG